>JAFGVO010000346.1 GCA_016937935.1 Deltaproteobacteria bacterium
TAACATTGCGAAAATTGTTCGAAAAGCAGACCCCAATCTGGATTTTACAATTTTTGAAATTGGGGCTCTGCCCCTTGGAGAAAACCAGGAGCCTTTTTATCAGATACTTGATCTCTTCCCAAAATCGCGGATTATTGCTTTTGAAGTGGATGAAAAACTATGCAATGATTTAAACAGCGCCACTCCTTCTAATATTCAATATTACCCAAAGGCACTAGGAGAGAGAACCGAAACCAGGGATTTTTTTATGACTGCCCATCCAATGTGTGCCTCATTATTTATATCTGATGATAAGTTTATTGATTTGTACAACGGACTTGAAGTTTCAAGATTCAAAGAGAAGATGACGCTGGATACAGTATCAATTGAAGATTTTGCAGCAGAGAATAATATTGAAAACATCGATTTTATTAAAATTGATATTCAGGGTGCTGAACTGGATGTTTTTAAAGGGGGAAGTGGACTTGTATCAAAGTCACTCATGATTGTTACAGAGGTGGAGTTTTTGCCACTTTACAAAGGTCAGCCTCTATTTGGCGATGTCTCTGCCTATCTTAGTGAGCTGGGACTTATGTTTCATAAGTTTTTAGGAGTTGCCGGCAGAACACTTAAACCCTTTGTAATTAATAATGATCCAAACACAGTTTCACAGCAGATGTGGTCGGATGCTGTATTTATTAGAAATGTAGAATTTGTTAAGACGCTTTCATCAAAAGAACTTCTGAAATTTGCCCTTTTGAGCTCTCTTTACAACAGTGTTGATCTCTCTTTGCTATGTCTTCAGACATATGACGATAAAAACAGAACCGAACTTTTAAATCAGACATTAAAAATTATCGTTTAAATAATTGTGTTGTAAAAAATAAAGGCGTTGAATGGGAGAATTTATTTACTCTTCAAGGTCGGCAAAGTCATCATCTGAGACATCTTCCATATCTTCGAGGTCAGAAAAGTCGTCAGCATCTGATTCTGCTTCTGTAATCTCTTCCACTGTTTCAACAGGAGTATCATCAACTGTTGAAATCTGGTTAAGAAGTTCACTGGCTTCTGATACCTGTGCAGCAGCTTTTGTCATAAGTGCTGCATTTGAAGATGCTATTGCAAGAGTCTCATTTAACCGTGTTTCAAGTTTTGAAATTTTTTCTTTGCGTTCATCTGCCTGTTTTTCAGCCCTGGAAAGGGCTTTTTCTGTTTTTTCAAGCTTCTCTTTTGCAGCGTTATGCTGATCGTTAAGAGCGCTTAACTCGGTTTTTAACCCTTCAAGTTCATCTTGTGTATCAGTGAGCTCCGCTTTTAGCTTATCTTTTTGTTCCTCATTATCGTAAAGTTTGGATTTGTATTCTCCAAGGGCTTTTTCATGAGACTGTTCAAGTTCTTCCCTGGCTTTTGAATGTTCTTCAGCAAGCTCATCAAGGGCTTTGGTTTTTTCTGCGTTAAGTTCATCTTTTGTTTCTTCAAGTTCACCTTCGAGACGGATTCGCTGTTCGGTTAATTTGGTTTCAAGATCTTTTGCAGCATCTTCAAGGAGCTCTTTTTCCTGAGCTTCTAATGCGCTATTTTTTTCAGCTTCAAGTTTTTCAGCCTGTTCTTTAAGTGCGCTCTCTTTTTCAGCTTCTTTAGAAGCAGTAAGTTCCTCAAGATCTTTTTTATGCTGAACCGCAGCATCATCCATTTCGGACTGAAGCTTTTCACTCTTTTCTTTGAGGGCATCAATCCTTGTCTGGCGATCTTCTGATTTTTTAGTTAAAACCTCTTTGTCTGTATTGAGATTATCAATTGTCTCCAGAAGGTCATTGGCTTTTCTCTCCATGGAGATATTTTTTTCTTCCAGATCAGCCTTTGTTCTTTCAAGATCTGTAAGTCTCTCTTTTTTCTCTAATAGCTGTTTTTCTTTATTGTTGACAGCATCCTTAAGATCCAGCAGGTCTCTATCTTTTTTATTTAGCAGTTCCCTTAGTTCGAGAGTCTCTCTGCTTGCAGAGCCTGCACTTTTAGATGAAGCTTTTGCTGTAGCAAGATCTGTCTCAAGGGATGTAAGTTTCTTTTCGAGTTCGTTGTTCTGATCTTTTAATTTTTCAATTTCCTCCAATAACTCTCTTGGAGGTTCTGCTGACGCCGGCATTGGAGGTGCTGGTGGAGGCATTGAAGTTCTGGGTTTTGCCGGAATATCATCAATAGCAATTTCACCGTCGTCATCATTAATAACTACTTCGTCGTCATCATTGTCATCTTCAATAACAACTTCATCTTCATTATCTTCAATTTTTTCATCATCATCGTTATCATCATCTTCAATTATCACTTCGTCATCATCGTCATCTTCAATAACAACTTCATCTTCTGAATCATGTTCGGAGAGTCCGTCGGTATCTTCACTATCTTCAATTATGATCTCTTCAATATCCTCTTCGTTGTTATCAATGATTACCTCATCATCGTCGTCTTCGATAATCATTTCATCCATATCATCTAGATTAAACTCATCTGTATCTTTTTCACCAATCAGAGCGTTGATTCTGGTCGAAATTGCAGCCCTGTCAAACGGCTTAAGAAGATATTCGTCAGCCTTGTCTTTTAGTTTTTTATGCTTTTCAAATGTGTCTTCAGTGACTTCTGCAGACACGAGAATAAGTGGAATATCTTTTGTATCAGAATTTTTTCTTAATTTTCTGCACACAGAAAATCCGCTGCTTTTGGGAAGTTCTACACTTAAATAGATGGCCGCAGGGTTGTCCTGTGCCATTTTCAGACCTTCTGCAGCATCTGTAGTAACTTTAATTTCATATCCTTTTGCTGAATATGTATCTTGTAGAAATTTTACGTACTCTTCATCAGGCTCAAAAACCAGGATACTTTTTTGGGACATTCTCAACTCCTCTTTTATTGCTTCAAAAAAGAATATTCATTCTCGTCATTAAAAGTAATATATATTAAAAACCATATCTTGTCATATCGCAAATTATTAAATTTAAAAATAAAAGCCCATAGTCCCGTCAACACCTGTTATAATGCCGTATGATCCCTCGTAACTTCCGGGAAAAGCAAAAAAACCTGCGTAGCCTAAAACCCCTACGGAAAACCATTTTACGGGTCTCATTAAAAACTCAAGTCCAAAATCCCCTGTAAATGCATTTGTCTTTTCTACCGCTCTTCCTAAGATGAGCAGATTGTCCCCGATAATCATGCCGCCGATTCTTGTCTGCAGGTTTACTCGGAACTTTCTTATTGGAATTCCATACTTTATTGAGCCCATAAGTCTAAAAATTGAAACTTCTGATTTGTCATAAAACGGTGTTCCTCCGGCTCTTAGAAGTTCGGGAATGTACATGTATCGTTTGGAGAATCCCGAAAATGCGGCATTTATCCATGATGTGCAAAAACCAAGTTGAAGTCCGGATATTTTTATTCCGCCTGTAAGTGCAAGCTCAAGGCCGCTGCCTTTGTACGATACCATTCGTCCTACTGGAGCAATTACACCGCTTGGATCAATGTCACTCCATTGAAGTGGAGTTGTGTCGGTGCCTTCGTTGTTTTGTATTGATGAGACAAAGCTGTTTTCTATCTCCACAGATTTAAGGGTCACTGTGGCTTTTCCTAAAGAGGGGTTTAAAAAAAATGCAAAAGGGCGGCCTGTGTCACAATGGCAAAACCCGGGAATAATCATTATTAGTAAATGAGTCACAAAGAGTAATTTTAAAAGTTTGTACCTGTGGCTCATTTATAACTATTCACTTTCAACCGGTGCAGATACTGCAATTGCCAGTTTTGAAAATCCGCTGCTTTTAGCAAGGTCCATTACCTCCACAACTCTGCCGTGGGTTGAACCTTTATCTGCCTTAACAATTACAACAGCGTTTTTTCCTCCTTTTTTAATTTTATTTTCAAAAATCTCTTTTAGTTTAAGGATTGAAACTGAATCATTATCATATCTTATTGTTCCGTCTTTTTTTATGGCGATTGTAAGATCGTTATCTTTTGTAAATGTTTCCTGGGGAGTGGCTTTTGGCAGATCGATATCGATATTTGGATTTTTCACATAAGTTGCAGTAAGCAAAAAGAAAATTAAGAGCAGAAATACCACATCCACAAGAGGTGTGAGTTCTATTGTTGATATTCCTTTTGATTTTTCATCAGGATTGAAGTTCATTTTTTTTCCTCTTTGGGACTTCTATCAGATGAATTTTTACCGGAGGAACTTTTTTCGGATTTTTTTTCATCTGCAAAAGAGGCTGACGGAATTATTGCATCGAGAAGTTCAATTGCAGCACCCTCCATGGCTATTGCACGTGAGCTGCTTACAGATTGAAGATACCTGTACCCCACAAATGCTACGATTGCCACACTTAATCCCGCTGCTGTTGTCATAAGCGCCTGCCAGATTCCGCTTGCAAGCTGAGCAGGATCCACAGCTCCCGAACTGGAGCTGCCAACAACTTTCTGAAATACTTTAATCATACCTGTAACCGTTCCAAGAAGCCCCATAAGGGGTTCAACACTTGCAGTTGTTCCCATGGCTTCAATAAACCGGTTCATTCTAGCCATCTCCTGTCTTCCCGCCTCTTCAAATCTGATTTTAATATTGGCTCTGTCTTCATCTTTTGCATCAATTCCAGTTAGCAGAATTCTTCCTAACGGTGTATTACTTGACAGTGCAATATCTCTTGCTTTTGAGAACTCTCTTTTTTCTGCAAAGTCGATTATTTTTTGTGCAAGGCCATCCGGTGCAATTTTCGATTTCTGCAGTGCCCACAGTCTCTCAATAAAAATAGCTAGTGCTATTACAGATCCGATGGCAATGGGAATCATCAGAACGCCGCCAATTTTTAAAAACTCATATACTTCTTTCATTCAATGTCTCTCTTTTATGTATTTGCAATTCTATATACTTTTAAAAGTTTGAAAATCTGTATAAAACTGTTTTCAAAGGATGTTTAGTATTATTTAAATAATTTCCATTAAAATTGTAACCATTTTCAAAATTAATAGAATATATCGTAATTTATAAGAAATATAGTGTTAAAGAAATTTAAAAACTCAATGATTTACTATTTTGCAAGAGCAATGACATGGATTATTGCATTTACACCCAAATTTCTCGTACCATTTTATGGGTTGTTAATTGGAAAATTTGCATATTTTACTGCAGTAAAATTAAGAGACATTGCCATATCCCAGCTTATGGAGTCATATCAGTTTATGACTCGAAAAAGGGCAATTGTTATAACCCGGGGCCTTTTTATTCATCTCGCGATAAGTGTTATAGAGTTGTGCAGAATGTTAAGAGATAAAAATTTTATGCCTTCTGTTTCAATTTCTAAAAGTTCCATGAATAGTTTAAATGAAGCTTTTCAATTAAATAAAGGGGTTGTTTTTATAACCGGCCACATTGGCAACTGGGAACTTATGGCAGCAAAACTTGCGGGAATGGGGATTCCTGTCTTTACGGTTGCTAAAAAGAGTTATGATAAAAGATTTACAGTTTATTTAATGAAAAAAAGAGAGAGTCTGGGAGTAAATCCTATCTACAGGCAGAGCACTGGTGCACCCATAAAAATGGTGCGGGCTTTACGAAAAAATGGACTTCTTGGTTTTTTAATTGATCAGGATACAGATGTAAAAAGTGAATTTGTAACTTTTTTTAACAGATTTGCCAGCACGCCTTCGGGAGCGGCTGCTTTTGCAATA
>JAFGVO010000347.1 GCA_016937935.1 Deltaproteobacteria bacterium
GATGCTGATCGCACTCTTGAGGAGCAGGACGGGCAGGCTGCACGGGCTGCTGTTTATCTGTTTGCTCTAACTGGTTCAGCCACCTATAACACATATTTTGTGAACAACTACGACGCAATCGAATCCATTGGATGGGGCTGGTGGGGGGCATATGATCACGCGGATAACGGGGCGGCCATGTTCTACACCACCGTTTCGGGTGCCAACGCCACGGTAGTGAATACTATCCGTAACAGCAGACTGGCCGGGGCCAATGATACCAGCATGTACGCCTGGAATGCCAATGATCACCTATATCGAGCCTATATGTGGGATGACTCTTTTCATTGGGGCCACAATAACGCGCGAGCCACCACAGGTAACATTAATATGGAGATGATTAATTATAACCTTAATTCGGCAAATCACGCCACTTACCGCAAACGGGCTCTGGAGCTGCTCCACTGGTTCCACGGGGTCAACGCCCTCGGCAAAGTGATGTTATCCAATATGTACGATTTTGGTGCGGAGAACAGTGTTAATGAGTTTTATCATTCCTGGTTTACCAGCGGAACCACGTGGGACAACGTGAACACCGGGGACGGGCCGGCGCCGGGATTTCTGGTGGGAGGACCCAATGCGTCCTACTCGGGAGGGGTCTCCCCGCCTGCGGGAGAACCACGGGAAAAATGCTACATTGACTCCAACGATATCAACAAATCCTGGGAGGTATCAGAAAACGGTATCTACTACCAGGCAGCCTATACCCGCCTGGTGGCATGGTTCGCCAGTAATTCTAACTGAATAGTTTCGGTAACAGTGTTGATGAGGTTGTAGCAATTTATAATTACAGGAGGTTTGTTTAATTGTTCATCACATGTCTTCTGCCTGGAGGGTTGTTGCAAATAAAACACCTTTTGTTTCCCCGGCAGTTGCTGGTCTTCTGCTTATGACCTTGTTGTTAATAAATGCGCTAAACTCTTCTGCAAGCCCCGAATGGAGTATCACAAAGATTCCGTTTGACGATGTTTTATCTGTTGTAAATCCGTCCCGGGCTTCGTTTAGATAGTAAATCTTTGACGCTGTTGTGTCATTTGTTGACTTAATAACAGTCCCTTCAATTCCATCTCCAGTATCAACACCTTTAATGACTCCTAAAACCCCGCCTTGATCTCCTAATGGAAGATTGTCTTTTTCTTCAGGATAGCTTGATTCAAGAGCCTGTGAAAGTGAAGTCAGGTCGTCTTTTTTAACCAGTTTAATATCCGCATTTCTTGTGGCCGGGGGATACATTCCGCAGCCCGCTTCAGGGGTGACAAGGCCGGTGCTTGTTGGATAATATATATCACTTTCTGCAACAACAATTATCGCAAGAGGGACAGCTGTGGTATCTCCTGTGAGGAGAGCATCAACCTTTCCATCTGCATCAGATTTGATGGTTTGTTTAACAGGAAAGCCTTCGGGGTTTTGAGCCACGTCAATGCCTCCTCCAACTTTTATTTCCTGATTGGGGATTATTTCTTCTGAAAGGAAGTCAGTTACTGTTGCCATTAAATGGACATCACCAATTTCAGGGGCAGCTTCACATGTGGCGTCGGGATCAGCGGGTGCATGGGAGTAGGTTGCGCAAAAACCGGATTTGCAATCTTCCATTACCATACATGAATCTCCGTTTTCACCAGACCCTGCGGGCATTACCGGAGTACATTGAGTGTCTGTGTCTCCATCTTTATTATCAGAATCATCAGATCCGGAACAGGCAGAAAAAGCAAGCACCAGGGCTGCAATGTTAATTGTAAAAATAGAAAGCTGTTTGACTTTTTTCATAAATGACTCCTTAAAAAATACAATTTGTAAAATACAGTCCGGACAGTATACCTGTTCAAATAGCATATTCAATAATTATCACATTTTTTTAAGGGCTTTTAAATTATTCGGCCGATAATCTTCCAAGGGCTATTTTGCGCATAGATTCAACCGGTGCTTTTTTGCCGGTCCATGCTTCAAACTGAATTGCCGCCTGATTGATAAACATGTCAAGGCCGCTGACTGTTTTGAGACCATTTGCTTCGGCATCTTTTAACAGTTGTGTTTTAAGAGGTGTGTACACAATGTCCATAACTGTGAGATTTGGAGTTAACAGCTCTTTGTTTACAATTGACTCATCAATATTGGGGTGCATGCCTACAGAAGTAGAATTTATTAAAATATCAGACTCTTTTAGAACATCTTTCATCTCTTCAAAAGAGGTGGATGCAAATGTGCAGGAGGTGTCTGTTTTATTTGAGACATCAGTTGCAAGAAGCCTCGCTTTTTGAGGGTCTCTTCCCATTATTACAATATTGGAAGGGATTGCGTTAAATGCCAGATCAAATGCCAGAGCCCTCGCTGCACCGCCGTTTCCCAGAATTACGACTTTTCTGTTTTTAGGATCTGCATTTTTATCTAACAGTGCTTTTCTGGCACCTGGACCGTCACTGCCAATACCTATCAGCTTTCCATCTCTTTTTACAACAGTATTAATTGCACCTGTGTTTCTATCCGCATCGCTCATCTCGTCAACGTATTTAGTAACCTCAACTTTATGGGGAATTGTTACGCTCAACCCTTTAAAATTTTCCATGTGTCTCATGGCCATCAGAACATCTTTGACTTTAAAAGTATCTACTTTAAAAGCCAGGTAGATAAAATTCAGTTCAAGTTCGCTAAAAGCGCTGTTGTGAATAGCCGGTGACATTGAATGGCTGACAGGATTACCTATTATTGCACACAGTTTTGTATTGGTATTTATTGAGGACATAACTCTTCTAATATTTTTTTAGTCTTTTTTAGTCTAAGGATATGCAGGCGGCTTTGTTAAAGTTTTTTAAGGCTTCAGGTAGTTTTTCTGTTACTTCAAATGATTTAATAGGCATCTTGCCCTGTTGTCTGTCTGCGTGTTTAAATGTTGTAAAAATAGTTTTAGGCTGAATTGCGTCACCAACCAGTTTTAATCGAAGGTTCCAGTATTTGCTTAAAAGGTGTGCAGCCCCAATCATTGATTTTTGCTTAAAAGATGGTTTGCCAATAAGTGCAGTTACTCTTGATTCAAGTTGCTTAACTCTGGTTATTTCTAAATCATTAACTGCGTTAGCCTTAACTATTGGAAGCATTATTGAATACTCTTTAAGTTTTTTGTGCAGCTGCTGTTTTCGTTTCTGAAAATTTCTAGAGGGGTTTTCAATTGAATTCAAATACTCATGTCCTCTTACAGCTGTCTCAATTACTCTGTACATCATGCTTGAATTGGTTTCGTACTCTTTTTTGAAGGCACCGTTGATAATTCCCTCTGCCATGTCTCCTGGGAAAGCAGGATGGTTCCAGTTGAGCATCTTCTGTCCGTGCCACTCTTCAAAAGGAAGATCCATTTTTATGAGACCTTTCTTTTTCATTCGTTTGTACAACGCGGTCACTGGAAGAGGAGTAAAGAGCATGTACTGAACACTGTCAGCTTCAATATCAATCATAAAATCAATATCTTCATTGATGTTTTCTGGCGTGTGATGGTCCATGCACAAAATTCCCGAACCCAAAACTGAAATACCTCTGTCTCTCAACTCTTTAACTCTCTGTTTGGGAGATATTCCATTGTTCTTTTCGAAAGCACTCTGGTCAGTTTTTGATTCGAAACCAATCCATGCAAATTGAACTCCAAGTCTCACCATGTTATCAATGCCAAAATCAGTAATTGTTTCTGACGATGAAAATACGTGAAACATAAAATAGCGGTCATGTTTTTCCATCTCTTCAATCAGATTTAGGGCTCTTTGCTTATCTTTTAAGAAGTTTTCATCCATTATAAAAAAGGTATCCGTGCCGCGCTCATCTGCGATCTGAACGCAGGTGTTGAATATCTCTTTTCCCGAATGAAGGTAGCCAGTGTATTTTTTTCCAAAAAAGTGAGAAGTACTGCAAAAACTGCATGCATTTACGCAACCTACACCCGGTACGAGAATACTTGCTGTCGGGCCTGGTACTGGAATACCGAAAATCTTCTGCATCTCAGTTGACTGGATTGCAGGGTGAACAATGGGGTCAGCCAGGTTTTGTCCGATATACTTGCGCATCCAGTAGATTCCCTCACCTTTAACAACATGGTCGCAATCGATGAGTTCTTCAACACCTTCTATGGCTGCTCCGTGTCCTCCCAAAATTATTTCAGAGTCTGGGGCGTGCAATCTTACAAGACGTGCCATCTCTTTTGCTTTTACATAATTTGGAGCGATAAATGATATGCCAACAGCATCATAACCTTTTTTAATCTCTTTAATAAATCTCTTTTTCGAAGGGAAATCCAAAACATCAACATCTGTATCAAGATTGGCCGCCATAAAGTAAAGACCAAAACTTCTGTGATGAAATCTAAAAGACGCGGAACCCTGAGCTTTAGTCACCTGATTGTGAAACAGCTCCATTATATTCTCTTTACGTCCATATTCATCATCAACGCCAAAAGGCCCGAAAACTCCGGAGAAGAGTATTGATTTCTTTTTATTAAGTTGAATTGTAACGCTCATATGTGCCCCTTTTATTGTTATAAATAGCATCTTATTAATAAGACCAAAAAGTCATTGTCTCGTCATATGAATGTCATGATTATGTCATGGTGTTTTTTTATTAATAATACCAGATTAAATTTTTAAAAAATTGGTGAACTTTATAATGATTAAGGGGCGTTGAATGCTAAAAAGTGCACTTTTTTAAGAAATCTATGTTATATTTTGAGTGGTAATAAGATTTTCAAACTGGGAATATCTAGATCTGTTATTAAAAAAGGAGTGGAAAAAATGGTTTTTTTAAGGATTATTTTAGCTTTACCAATTGTTCTTTTTTTGTCCTGTGCTGAAGGGACTTTAAATATGGATGATATGCCTGATGATTTAGATGTCAATTCTGACACAGATACTGACTCAGACACAGATACGGACACAGACACTGACACAGACACGGACACAGATACAGACACTGACACTGATACTGATACTGATATTGTTACAGATAGTGACACGACTGTTATCGACTCAGATACATTTACAGACACTGATACTGATACGGATACAGATACAGATACTGACACAGACACGGATACAGATACTGATACTGATACTGACACTGACACGGATACTGACACCGATACTGATGCTGCCGGGTGTAAGCCTGCAGGGTGCGATTCACCAACTGTTAAGACAATTCCGTACACAATTGATGGAGTTTTAAATGAGTGTGTATCTTTTACTGACAGCGAAATGTCAAAAGCCAACTTTATAAATGCATGGGGGAGTGCATCTGCAAATATGAACGGTACTGTTTATACTGCCTGGTCCGGAGCTTCAAATTTTCCTGCATCATGTTCCGGAAACTATTACGTTTTGATAAGCAGTCCAACCTCAGGGCATGTTGAAATAAAACCTTGATTTCAATTAAGTTGATTAAAAAAGATTTTTTGTTATTTATTATAAAAATTCTTTAATTACAGATTTTTTAATGAGAGAATCTTTTTATGAGTAAAACCTATTGTGAAATAAATGAAAAAATTGCTGCGGGTAAAGCTGTGGTGCTTACGGCTGATGAGATAATTGATTATGTTGATAAAAACGGGCTTGAGAAGGCTGCTAAAGAGGTTGATGTTGTAACAACTGCAACATTCGGCCCCATGTGCTCTTCTGGAGTTTTTTTAAATTTTGGCCATTCAGCTCCCAAAATCCGCATTACCGAGGCGTGGATTAACGATGTTCCTGTTTACAGCGGAGTCGCTGCTGTTGATGTTTTTCTTGGGGCCACACAGCTTCGTCAGAATGATCCTGCAAATATGTATTTTCCAGGGGAGTTCAGATACGGGGGAGGGCATGTAATCGAGGAGCTTGTAGCAGGTAAAAAACTTCAGCTCTTTGCCCTCTCTTACGCAACACAGGATTACCCGGCCCGGGAGCTTCGGACCATGTTTGACATCAATGATCTCAATGAGGCCATAATGACAAATCCACGCAACTGCTATCAGAATTACAACGTTGCTGTTAACACTTCTGATAAGCGTGTGTACACATACATGGGCATATTGGAGCCAAATGGTAAAAATATGACCTACTCCTCAGCGGGGCAGCTCTCTCCGCTTCTTAACGACCCGTTTTATAAAACCATTGGTCCGGGAACTTCGGTCTGGCTGGCGGGTTCAAGGGGAATGGTTTTTTCTGAAGGAACCCAGCATTCATCAAATGTACTTAGGAGTGAAAATGGTGTTCCCGAGGAGGGGGCAGGTACTCTTGCTCTTACTGGTAATTTAAAAGAGATGAATCCTGAATTTGTAAGAGGGGCAACTTTTAAAGGATACGGTGTCTCTCTTGCTCTCGGCGTTGGTATTCCTATTCCTGTTTTAAATGAGGAAATTCTAAAATTTACCACAGTGAGAGACAGGGATATTAAGGCTCATGTAACCGATTACTCAACGGACTACCCTCAAAAAACTGGTAAAACTTTAGGAAGTTACACCTATGAGCAGTTGCGAAGTGGTGAGGTTGTTTTTAATGGCAGAAAAACAAAAGTCTCTGCACTGTCGTCGTACAATAAAGCTCTAAAAATTGCTGAAATTTTAAAAGCCGAAATAAGGGATGGAAAGTTTCTTCTTTCTGAGCCCGCAAGACAGCTGCCCCTCCACCGGTCAATGAAATCTCTGAATATTAAAAAGGAGGAGTCATGACTGTTAAAAAGGCGTACCTCTATTTTGAAAAGGATCAGGTTTCAACCCCTTTTGTCTACAAGCTTATAAAAGATTTTGATCTTGTTGTTAATATTTTTAGATCTAAAGTAACCCCAGGAAAAGACGGGTATCTCTCTGTTGAACTTGAAGGTGATGATGAGGCAATTGAAAAGGGAATTGA
>JAFGVO010000348.1 GCA_016937935.1 Deltaproteobacteria bacterium
ATTTTCCGAAAATATCAATTTCATTTAAGCAGCTCTTTTTTTATTCCTTTTCCAGATTCAAGCTGTTCAATTGACTCAAGTAATCGCTTTATATTTTTAGGACTTTGAGAAAGGTATGCGGTCTCCTGCAGGGATTCATAATCTTCAAGAGATATAATAATTACAGAGTCTTCATTTTTTCTGGTAACAATAATCGGGTCGTGATCATCGCAAACTTTTTTTATTGTTGTAGCCAGATTGTTTCTTGCAGCAGTATATGAAATCGCACGCATAAAATATCTCCTTAAAATTTATTATTCCAATACATATGTACAATATACTGTACATGTACAGCTGGGTCAACGACAAATTGTTTCTAACTTGTAATTAAAGGTTTGTTTTCGTCTGGTGTTAAAATGCCAGGTCTGTTGCTAATTTAATAATGAAGATGCCTTAATAATTTTATAAAAGTACAGTGCGTTTTTTAGTTTATCCGAAACTTCACCTTCAACTATGAGTACGGGTTGAACTGTCTTTTTGGGAAATTTTTTCTTGATGTGATTAATTTTCTTTTCAATTTGAGGAATGATATTCGTGCTGATGATACCACTTGTATATTTGGCCTCTATAAGGGTTAATATATTGTCAGCCCGATCATAAAGCATATCTATTTGAACCCCATTTTCAAAATCTTCCGAAGATCTGTAATATGGGCCGAAATTATATTCTATAGCACCAAAACCTAAAATGTCAGCAATCTGTTTTGCATGAGCAATGCAGAGATATTCAAAGGCGCGTCCTTTAAATGTATTGAATTTATTTGATTGTTTTACCTTTGAAAAATAGCCTTCTAAAAAACCTTCTGATATTTTCTTTTTATTATCTTTAATAAATGCAAAATAAAATCTGAGATAGGGATCTATGAGATAGTATTTTTTTAGTTTAGAACCATCTTTTTTGTCTACCGGATAATTTGAAGCGATCATTCCGGCTGATTGGAGATTTTCAAGAATCAGTGTTATTTGTCCCCCAGTCGCTGTTTTAGTTTTTTCAATAATTTGTTTTCGAACCAGGCCGTAAGGATATTTTGAAAGTAAAGTTACAATTTTATAATAGTCAGATGTTTTACCAAAATGGCTCACAAAAATTCTATCAAATTCATCATAAAAATACCCATTTGGGCTAAATGATAATTTATCAATACCAATCTGAACAGAAGGTTCTTCTTTTATTAGTTCAAGATATTTGGGAATACCTCCAAGATACATCTGTGCATCAATAATTTCGTGACTGCCTTTATCTTTTAAGAAAATACATGTCTGTTTTAAATCAAACTCCTGTAAATGGATTACCTGATCACACCTGCCGTAAAATGCACTTGATTTTATTACTTTGCCCTTCATGAAGGATGCAATGGATCCACATAATATAAGAGATACACCTTGAATTTTTGATAAGTACAAATCCCACACCATCTTTAGCTCTGAAACGATGTCAACTCTATAATTTGCCATCCATTGAAATTCATCAAGAACAATACATGCGGGATTGTTCTTGAGTACATTTTCTAAAAGTAAAAACGCCTCACTCCATGTATTTATAGGTTCATGCCATTTGTTGATTCCTGTCTGCCTTTTAAATTGTGTAATAAAATTATTAATCTGATTTTTTTTAGATTGATTTTCAATCCCTTCAAAATAGAGAGCTTGTTTATTTTCAAGCGTTTTTTGAATGAGGGAACTTTTACCAATTCTCCTTCTGCCATAGATTATTGCAACTTTTGCTTTTGGATTATCTGTAATATCTTTCAGTAGTTTTATTTCACGCTCACGTCCAATAAACATATCAACTCCTGTTTTAAAAAAATAGCCGATCTTGCTATTTTTAACTATAATAGGAGAAATTTTTCAATTAAACAATGAAAAATCAGCCGATTTGGTCTTTTGTTTGTTTAATGGGCTGGTTTTTTTATTTTTTTAATGAATTTTTGATTCTGGGGGCCAGGTAGACTGCTGCCATAAGGGCTAGAATTATCATTAGTGCTCTTGGGCTTCTGAAAGCTTTTGTTCCAATAAAGCCTAAAAGTCCAAGAAGCCCCCATCGTGTAATTAGGCCCAGAATTTTACCTCCGTTTGAAGGAGGGGCCGAAGGTGCGCAGTGGGCTGATGATCTGAAATTCTGTCTTGAATTTTGAGCTCTTCTTATGCTGTCGTATTTAATACGTGTGTTTTTGTCAGATAAAACTTTATAGGCTTCGTTAAGCTGTTCAAGTTTTTCTTTTGCAAGATCTTCAAGTTCATTACCCTGATGTTTGTCAGGATGATATTTTAAAACCAGTTTTTTATAAGCGGCAGTTATCTCTTTTTCATCTGCAGTGGATGCAACTTTAAGAGTCTCATAATAATCTTTTGATTCGTCAAACTGTGCCACGTTAGTAGTCTCTCTTACTTTTGTGATTTTAAATAAGATGCGTAGTCAGACTTTGTTGTTAACAGCAGTGTAGTCTTGTCATCCATTGTTTTTCTGTAGCTCTCAAGACTCTTTAAAAATTTATAGAGTTCCGGGTCGGTCTTGTAGGCATCAGCATATATTCTCGCAGCATCAGCATCAGCTTTACCTTTAATCTCTTCTGCCTGTTTGTAAGCCTGAGATCTTATTTTTTTAAGCTCTCTGTCTTTACGTCCGATAATTTCAGCAGAGAGTCCGTCACCCTGAGAGCGGAGGCGGGCTGCAACTTTTAGACGCTCTGAAATCATTCTGTCAAAAACAGATTTTTGCACACTTGGTATGTAATCAATCCGTTTTAGCCTGACATCTTTAATTTCGATTCCCATGTCTTTAACTTTTGCCGCAGCTTTTTCCCTTATCAGATCTGTAAGTTTCTGTCGTCCCATTGCAATCTGGTACATCTCATCTTCTTTGTCATTCAGATCTTTGGGAACCATTTTAATAATTTTTTCAAGTTCCTTTTTTTGGACCAACCTGGTTTTTTTGAGCTCAGCAGTATCACTATCAGTATCACTATCAGAATCGGTGGAGCTTTCATTACTGTCTGTATCAATTGAAGGGGCTGGAATCTCTTCTGCTGCAACTTCTTCGGAGGCACCGCTTTTGTTGCTTTCATTCATGAGGCCGTCCTGCTCTTCTACCGACAGGAGAAATGTTCTGTTACTGCTTCTAATTGCCTCAATAAGATTGTGATTTGCAATAACGTTTCTGGTGGCACTGTCCAGGATGTCATCAAGGCGCCCCTGGGCACTCTCTTCGTCTCTTAATTTTGCGAGAAAAATCAGAGGGTCAACGATTCTCCATCTGGCAAACACGTCAATGGATATGTAACGTTTGTCAAGGGTTGTAACCTGGTTGGGATCACCGTCCCATGCAAGCCATCTTTTATCAAATTTGCGGGCTTCAAGCCATGGGAGTTTAAAGTAAAGTCCCGGTCTGGTTATCGGATCACCTACAACTTCTCCAAAAGCAAGAATAACAGCCTGTTCGTGCTGCTGTACAGTGTAAGCGCACATTGATGTTCCAATGACTGCTATTATAAAAATTATAAGTATTGATGCGGTAAATTTATTCATTTCAAACCTCCCTGAGCAGCACCCTTGTCAAGGGGAAAAAGCATTGGAACCATTCCTCTTGAATCTTCGTCAACAATTATCTTTTTTTCCACTTTGGAAAGAATATCATTCATGGTTTCAAAATAGAGTCTTGTTCTTGTAACAGAGGGAGAGTTTTCATACTCTTTTTGAAGTGCAACAAATCTTGCCACATCACCTTTTGCTTCATTAACTCTCTCAATTGCAAATCCAAAGGCCTCTTCGATTGTCTGTTGAGCCTCACCGACGGCTTTGGGAATCTCTTTATTGTACATTGCAAGGGCTTCATTCTGTTTTCTGTCTCTCTCCTGCTCCGCTTCGTTTACCTCATTAAATGAAGGTTTAACAGTGTCAGGGGGGGCAGAGTCTTTAAGTTCTATTCTCTGAATTGAAAGTCCCGTTTCGTAATTGTCACAGAGTTCTGCAAGTCTTTTCTTGGCACGCTGTAAAATGGCTTCACGACCGCTTGTTAAAACCTCAGTTACAGAGTAGTCCCCGATTACTTCGCGCATGGTGGATTCAGAAAGAACCCGTAATGTATCTTCACTTCCTCTTATTTTAAATAGAAACTGAAAAGGATCAGAGATCTGGTAATGTACAATCCATTCAACTATTGCAACATTTAGATCTCCTGTAAGCATAAGAGACTCTGACTGTGCATTTTTACCCCTGGAGTACTCGGATTGAACATCTGAACTCATGGTTCTAAAACCAAACTCCTGTTTTAGCTGTCTTTTAGCTTTCAGTTTATAAACTTCCTGCACAAGTGGTATTTTAAAATGGAGTCCTGGCTGCTGAGTATTGGTATACCTGCCAAAGGTTGTTATTACTGCAACCTCTTCGGCTTCAACAGTGTAGTAGGACATGTTCAGACCCGCAATGACAAGAATAATCAGTAATACAAGTTTTATGAAAAAACTGTTCTTTTTCAGAGAGTTCTTAATATCCTCACCACTTGGTCCGTTATCACCAAATGGATTCTGTCCAAACGGGTTATTATTATCGCTCATTTAAATGCTCCTTTATGTTAAAAAAATTCAGCTTATGGCTGATGGGAACATAACACATTAATCATAGAGGTAAAGAGTGGTAGACTTATATATGAAAAATAAAAGAAATTACTTGTTGAATAAGATAAATTTTGTAGAGTGCAGGTATTATGAAAAATATTAAAGAAAAGCATATAAGGGTTCTGCATATAGATAATGACAGTGATGAGCGAAGACTTGTTCATGAGATTCTTATGAATCACGGTTTTCATGTCTCAGATGCATCAACCGGTATTGAAGGAATTTCAAAGACTTTTGCCCTTTTCCCCCAGATTATACTCTTGAATATGGAGCTTCCTGATATGGACGGGTACGAGGTTATCCTTAAAATCAGAGGTGACGAACGGGGGACGGATGTACCGATTATTGCGATGGGTTCAAAAGAGGATTATAAAATGATTCTTGCTGTTGGCGGGGATGGAATTATTGAAAAACCCATAAATATCTCTATGTTACCAAAACAGGTGCTTCAGTTTTCAAAGGAGAGACATATCAGCATTGTTTCTCAAAGCAGCGATACAAGAGCCGAAGAGAGCGGTCTGCTTCTTTTGCAGGGACACAAAATAGCAGGTAAACTTACTGATAAAATTGAGGAGCTGGAGCGGGCAAACAGGGCAATTTTGCAGGCCGAAAAAGTACGAAGTGATTTTTACAGAAATATTTCCCACGAACTTTCAACTCCATTAACTCCGGCTGTCGGGTATCTCAACATGCTTTTAAATGAAGATTTGGGCGAGCTGACAGCACTGCAGGTTAAAGCGGTTTCATCAATTTCAAGAGGGGTCAACAAGGTGAGGGCCCTTGTTGAAAATCTTCTTGATGTAACAGCTCTTTCAACTGGTAAAATGTCTTTCTTTTCAAGAGATTATGACTTTAATATGCAGGCCAGAGAAGCGTTGAAACTCTGCTCGGATCAGTTTAAGGACAGGGGAATTGAAGTTGACTTTTCCATACCGAAAGAGCCTTTTGAAGGATATGGGGATTCTGATAAACTTAAAAGGGCAATGGTTCAGCTTCTCGAAAATGCGGTTAAATTCTGCAAACCCGACGGGAGGGTCTTTATTTCTACAAGATATGCCGTAGATAGATTTCTATTTCTTGTCTACGATTCAGGTGCGGGTATTCCCGAGCAGGAGCTCTCTGCCATATTTAAAACATTTTATCAGATTGACGGTTCCCCCACACGTGAGCACGGAGGAACAGGGCTTGGTCTTGCCCTTGCCCGAAAGATAATTGAGCGTTTCGGCGGGGATATCTGGGCCGAGTCACCTCCCACAAGCTATGTTACCGGTTTTGAATGGGCAAAAACAATGGTGGGGCTCTGGGTTCCAATACGAGTTTCCTCCTCCTGAATTTTTTTTAAAAAATATCTCCCTTTGTTGTATTTGTATGTTACAATTTAATCAGTTTAATGTACAAAAGTAATCATGTGCATTATCTGGAATGAAAATCAAAGGAGGATTCTTCATGCATTCTAAATTTAAATTATCAGTATTGGTGTTTATTTCTGCCCTCACATATATGGGATGTACCGAAAGTAATGATAGAGGTACAGCACCAGTAGATACAGCCACTGGTTCTGATGTTGTTAATGGAACTGACCCGGGTGATACATCCATTAACGGGTCGGACAGTAATGTTATTAATGGCAGTGACTCTGACACTGATACGGATAAACCGCTCACATGTGCCATGGCAAAAGAGAACAAGACTTACATGGGGTGTGATTTCTGGCCGACAATAACCTACAATATGGTCTGGTACAATCCTGCGGCATCAACGGGTTTTGAATTTGCAGTTGTTGTTGCCAATGACAATGTAAGTGATGCAGTTATAAATATTGATGGCGGGGCACTTTCCGCTTCAATTGAAGAGACTATTCCCCCCGGAGAGTTAAAGGCAATAACACTTCCATGGGTGCAGGAGTTGAAGGGGCCAACTTTTAATACTGCAAATACCGGCGGCAACAGAGTAACATCATCTGTATTTAAACAGGGTGGTGCGTATCATATGACAAGTTCTGTTCCTGTTACGGCATGGCAGTTCAGCCCCCTTGAATATGAGGTTTCACCGGTTCCTGCGGGTTGTATTGATAATCTTACTGATTCAAAACACTGTTATTCGGTTACAAATGATGCTTCTTTGCTAATGCCCAGCACTGCGATGACCGGCGCATACAGGGTGTTTTCATATGGAGGGTCCTACCCTGATAGTTTTGGTGATGCTCCAGGAGCTATTGCTATTACCGCCACAGAAGATAATACACTTGTAAAAGTTCAGTTAAGTGATGCAATTGCTGCAGGAACCGGAGTTGCGGCAGCTGATGCCGGGGCAGTTGTTGAGTATACTTTAAATGCAGGTGATGTTGTACAGCTTTTAGGAAAGCCTGGTCAATGGATGGGGGAACCACACGGGGATCTTACAGGTTCACTTGTGCTTGCACTTGATGCAAATGATGAGGGAACATCCGACTCTCCAAATTACAAACCTGTTCAGGTAATTGGTTTAAGCCCCATTGCGGATTTAACACCTGCAACAGTAGTTAGTTACGCAGATCACATGGAAGAGGCAATTATGCCTGCAGAGGCTCTTGGGAGTAAATATATTGTTGCTCCCCCAACGGGCAAGGGCGGTTCACCTGTTGAGCACAGGGTTAGAATAATTGGCAATGTTGATGGCACAACTTTAACCTATGAAGGAACAGCCCCCCCGGGTGCTCCCTCATCACTTGATTCGGGCAAGTGGGCAGAGGTTATAACAACAAGTCCGTTTATTGTATCTTCACAAGATGAGGATCATCCTTTTATAGTAGTATCATTTATTCAGGGTGATGAGCCCGGAGTTACAATGGAGGTTACCCCTCAGCAGTTTAGAGACAGCTACACCTTTCTGGCTCCGGTTTCTTATGAGACAAATTACTGTGACATACTTATTCCTGACGGTGCAACAGTAACACTTGACGGTGCCCCTGTGGGTGGAAGCAATACGGCTATTGGCGGCGGATGGAGTATCCAGAGAGTTCAGCTCACTGGAGGCCCGGGAGGTGACGGCAAGCATAAGCTCACAGCGGATCAGCCAGTTGGATTGCAGGTAATGGGATACGGCTGGGCAACATCCTACTACTATCCAGGCGGCCTCAATCTAGAAATCATCTCCAAACCCCCGGTTATCTCAATCGACTGATTACCTTCCTTTTTAAACTGTAAATTTCATTGTTAAAGTAGTTCTTTATTTGTTCCCTACTGGATACTGACAGGAACATACGAAGGCTCCCACGGCGGCTGCGAGTACGGCGAGTACTAAATCACTCCCGGTCCTCTTCCTTTACCCTCTTACTATTGTTTACCTTTAAAAACTTAAAAAAATGAAATCCATCACTCCTATTACATGATACTTGCAAGTCGTGTGAATTTCCTTCTTAAATTTGCGAAAACCTGTATTGATGCTAAAAATCTATATGTGGTGTTGCTTTATGGCACTGTTTCAAAGAAAAGGTAAATTGTGTCAAAGGGTAATTAAAATTTCATGAATAATTGTTTGGTAAAATATCAGTCATTTATTATTCCCCTGCTTTTTATTGTCGGGATGGCAATAGTTCCCCTCTCAGTTTGCGCCAATTATGACAGGCAGAATGTGCTTGTGCTTCAATCCTACCACAAAGGCTATCTGTGGACCGACGATATTGTGGACGGGATCAACAGGACTCTCTCCAATAGTTCTTTGTCGGTTAATGTTCAGTATGAGTACATGGACAGCAAAAAAATACTGGACGATATTTATATCAGGCAGCTTGTTGAATTATACCGCTATAAGTTTCGCAACAGGCATTTTGACGCTATCATTTCTGCGGACGACGACGCCTTTAATTTTCTGCGGGATTACCGTGATCAGCTTTTCCCCGGCACGCCGGTAATTTTTTGCGGAACCAATTATATGACACCTGAAAGAAAAGCAGAGCTGCCAAATTCCACAGGGGTCAATGAGGCTGCAAGTTTAAAAGGTAACGTGGAATTGATTCTAAGCTTGTATCCAAAGGCCGCTCCACTTGTAGTTATAACAGATGACACAACTACCGGAATGCGAATCAGGCAAAAAATAGATGAATTCAAGTGGGAATTTAAGAATCGAACCAGGATTGTAATATTGCATGACCTGACCATGGAAGATCTTGCAGATAAATTGTACAAGCTTCCTGATACGGCAGTTGTGCTTTACACTGTCTTTGCAAAGGATAGTGAAGGAAAATTCTTCGAATATGATGAAAGTATCAATAAGGTGATTTCTGCCAGTTCCAGGCCGGTCTTTGTCACGTGGGACTTCAGCATGGGTACGGGGGCTGTCGGTGGATTGCTCACAAGCGGGATTTCACAGGGTGAAACAGCAGGCCGGATTGCGCTTCAGGTTCTTAAAGGAAAACGGGCTGAATCCATACCTTTTATTAAAGATAGTCCCAATAAATATATTTTTGATTATAATGCCCTCCAGCGTTTTGGTATGGATTTCAGCATCTTGCCCCCCCAGTCAATTGTCCGTAACCAGCCGCATAAATTATACAAAAAATATAAAGTTCTGATCATTGAGAGTCTTAGTGGCGGGGTGATATTGATTCTGATCATCGTACTGCTTACAACCAATAGTTTGCGCCGCAGACGAGCCGAAGAATTACTTAACAGGGCAAACGAAGAACTTGAGGAAAAAGTGAGGCTTAGGACTCAGGAACTGGCGTCAATCAATGATAAATTGACTGAGTTAAACAAAGAGTTGTCAGGCAGCGAAGAGAGATATCACAGTCTGTCGGATGCATCCTTCGAAGGTATTCTTCTTACTAAAAATGGCATTGTAATTGAAGCGAATGACGCATTTTGCACTATGCTGAACTGTCATCCATTAGAACTTATTGATAAAAAAGTTATTGATCTGGTACCCGAGGACGATAGAGAAAATATCGAAAGTAAAATGTTGTCCGGTTACTCAGAGCCATACGAGATACACTTTTTGAGAAAAGGCGGCTCAATGTTCCCCGCAGAAGTTCATGCCAAAATGTTCATGTATAAGGGGCAGCAGGTCAGGGTTGCGTCCATCCGGGATCTTACTGAAACAAAGAAGGCAGAAGAAGAGATACAGGCCCTGAAGGGTATCATTCCAATTTGTATGCATTGTAAAGGAATAAGAGATGATAAAGGCTATTGGAACAATTTGGAAAAATATATATCAGAACATTCCGAAGCCATGTTCAGTCACAGTGTTTGCGAAAAGTGTCTGGCTAAATATTATCCTGATGAAGAGGAGTGAA
>JAFGVO010000349.1 GCA_016937935.1 Deltaproteobacteria bacterium
AGATGATCTATGGCTTTATGGAAACTCCAGCGGACTAACAAAAGCCACATGGAATTCCGCAACTCAGACTTATTCAGAAAAATCACTCACTCCTGATGTTTCCATATGGGACAGCTCTTTTTATATTACTGATATGTCATCATCAAAGGATGGAACAGAAATATACCTTTATGCTCTAAAAAATACTGATCCGGATAAGGCTTATATCATCAAAGTTGCTGATATTGATACTGCAACCCCAAAATTCACATTAATAAATACAGACAATCTTTCATTAAGTCAGTCTGGAATTATTTCCGCCTTTGATTCAAATAACATATATTACGGAGCATCATATGGATATATAGCCAAATATGACGGAGATAAATGGAATTTAATATCGAATGATATTACATCAGGATTTCCAATTGAGCCCTATGTAACTGCTGATAATTCTATTTATACAGCATCCAGAAGAGCAGTTAATGACAAACTTCATGTTTATAGTCAAGAAACCTGGGATAACCATGATTTGCCCGATGATCTGATTGCTTCGGCTATTTACCCGGTTACAGAAGATAACATCTGGGTTTTTGGTGCAAACGGAACAACATATCATTACGACCTTTCAAAGTGGACATCAGTTGATATTGGCACATCAATTGAAGGAGCAGTTACAAATGTATATGGAACAGCAGATGATGATATATGGGCTGTAGGATATGACAAAATCTCAAATTATGAACAATCCCTCATACTCCATTACGATGGGAAAAAATGGACTCGAAAAAAGGACATGGAAAAAATTACCGGTGGAGCCATAACAGCTATTGATGGTACCGCCTTTGACAATGTCTATATTGCAACAAAATTTGGAACTCTTTTTCACTTTGATGGAAACGAGTGGTCAAAAGTTGTTCAGAAACTTTTCAGTGACCCGTCTTCGGGTGATGATGAACTTGGAGTCTGTTCAGCTACACCTGTTGCGGACCTGCAAACATGGTGTACCGGCAATGGAAGCGGAATGTCCATTTATCTTGATGTTGCCAGGGATGGAACTCTTTTTACCGGCAAAAATTATGGCGGATACAGTGTACTGACTGGAACTGCAGCCAATTGCCCCGCTGAACAGCCCAACAGATGTATTTTTATTGCAGCTGACGAAAACTGGTCTGATTACCCTGCATCATTTAACGGGACAACCTGGAAGCCTATACCTCTTCCATCCTATTCTCAATACACAGGCAGTGACAAGAAGGTATTTCACATGGGTATAATGGGTGTGGACGAAAACACTCTCTATACTTCAGTTGGGGCGCTTAATCTAGGTGACCCTGACAATGCAACATATGAAATACTTTTCTGGAATGGTTCTAAATGGGAAGCCCTGCCGGAGCAGCCAGGCACTGTAGGTATTGATTTTGATGCTCCAATTTCATCACTTATTGGTTCACAAAAAGGTGAAATAACAGCATTCAGTATAAATTACCTGGTTATAATTCCTTTAAAAGGAACACCAACATCTAAAATGGTAAGTTCAAGCCAGATTATGAAATATGAATCCTGCAGTTTTTAAAAAGCTCCAGTTTATTTTTATCCGGTTATTTGTAACATTCCAAAACTATTTACCATCAACCTTAACAAACAATATGTGACCTTGTAATTTGAAACAACAATCATATTTCACAATAGTTATGGGATGACTGTGAAAATGTTGAATTATATGTTAAATTTATACATTATAAGATAATATACAAATACGGAGATTTAATTAAAATGTTCGAGAACAAGTTAAAAGTTATAGTATTGTTTTTTATCATCTATTTGGTGCCTCAAGTTATTTGGGCACAAGCGGACTACCTTGCAAGATTTGACGGAAGCGTATGGAAGCCCATTCCATTGCCGCCATATGCGGACAATATAGATGCCAATGGCAGTCTCTTCGAATTCTTTTTACGGCATGGATGCAACAACCCTCTATGCTGCTGTTGTTGTTCAAAATGAAACAGATTCTAATAAGATATGATACAAATATAAATAGTTGTTTAGATGTTTGAAGTAATTAAACCACACAATTTAAGTTCAATTAACAGCAGGTTACTTTTCTTTGAGTCAAAAATTACGTTGTTGGGTTTCGGTGTTCTTCTTGGAACAATTTTATTAAGTCTAGCTGCACTGTATGTAACACCTACAACTAGAACTCTTTACCATGGTGAACTTTTTCAACATTTATCTACGGTTGCATTTAGTCCCGAGGTGCCTAGCTACATGAGAGTACGCATTTTGACTCCCGCTCTATCTCAACTGGTTGGGCTCAATGGTGAAAACTATATCTTTATTCCGATCATTATGGGTATGTTGTTACTTACCTCAGTGTATTGCATCTTTAGGATGGAGAATTTTTCTCCGTTTATTGCACTTAATGTTGCGGCATTGGTGGCCTTTTCGAGCCCAATTATTACCATGCTTAAATTCCCTGGATATGTCGATACTACCACCTACCTGATGCTTTTGTGGAGTGTTTATTTTGCCAGGCTCAACAAATACTGGTGGGTGATATTTTTGTCGTTGGCATTGCTGAATCATGAGCTCTCTTTGTTTATGACGCCGTTTATCTGGCTAACGGCCAATCGGAAAGCTACCATAGGGAGAATGTCCATAAATGCCTTTTTAGTGCTGCTAGCTCTAGTTCCCTTTCTTTTCTATCGCCGGTATATCGAAAGTATTCGCCCTGAGTTTCTAACCACGATGGAATATTTTGATCCCGAGATGTTAAAGGCCGTATTTTTTACAGTGCAACGATTTTTGCTGACCGGTATTTTTATGTCTTTTAGAGCATTTTGGGCGATACCGATTTTAGCGATAGTGTTTGCACTGAAAGCCAAAGAAACAAAATGGGTAATGTATATCTTAAGTTTACTGGGCTTAATTTTGTTGCAGATAGTGTTTGCGACCGATACCTCCCGACTGTTTGGTATGGCGTTTATTATGATGGTTGTTGCCGTATTTTATCTAAACGACAAAATGGATGAGTCGGCACTTTCAAACTTATTGTCAGGTTTGTTTGTTGTTAATTTGCTACTACCCAATTTTGTTGTAATGCCCCATGGTTTGGCAGGATGTAGTGGGGTACCTTGGCGGTTATTGCTCGACTACCTCAACATTATCCCGTTTGGTGACCTTAGATGGATTTGATGTAGTTTCTAACTTTGGCGTGTCGCTAACTTCTGAATACATATCTTTGGCGAACATAATCATAATACCCAGGAGAATCCACGCATTTATAATGTGTTGCATTTCAATGTCAGAGATGTACGTAGCATTAACAACTGTAAAAATAGAAAAATACAATAGCCATTTTATTCTCTTATGAAAAACCGCACCAAGGGGGAGCATTAAAATAAGCCATACATAGTCGTATGAGGATAAAACTGTAAGACTAAATAGTAACGGTCCACCTGCCGACGCAGCCAGCCAGGGTGGGTACCCTTTTATAATAACATAAACAATTAGAAACATTGACAAGCAAACAGCTGCCAGCCATAGAGGAAACCTTTTTACTTGATAATTGGTTATTACTTGCTTCCAAACTGAGTTTGAATCCGATAGTTGCGGTGATACCAGCTGTATCGCTCTTGCACCTTCGGCGGTGCGTGTAACCACAGGCAGTCCCATTTGATTTAGCGAAAACACTTTTGAATGGACTTTTGCTACATTTGCAAAATCCAATAAGGAGCTATACCCAAGAGTGATTCCGGCAAAATTGATTCCAATAAACAATGATAAAAATACGCCAAGAAAAATACGCTTTGAATAATCATCGAGCTTTTTATTTTTTATCCAATTAATGATGGCATATAGTCCAATGGCGCCAACAAATACAAACGGAAACAGCCTAAGAAGGCCAGAAACTGTTAACGCTATGGCACCGGAAAACGGTTTGTCTTTTTTAAGAAGTGCCAACCCCGATGCGGCAAAAGCCAGCCATGTATATCGCGCTAGTGAGCCGCCAATCCAATGATAGCCCCATTCATATCCAATGCCGATAATGCACGCTGCAGAAACCGCTACAATAGGGCCAAACCCCCACCACAGGGCTATAACAGTAAGGATGATGGCAATAATATCCAGTTGAGCCAGCCATATTAACACCGTTTGACTAACAGTTAAAAAGCTGGTGACCAGATGAAGCCATGCACCGTGTACTGGAGTGGCGTTGAAACCGTGGTCACCAAAAGAATTAAAGATGGTTAGGCCAACAGGAAAAATCTTCTTGTAAGCTCGTACATCTTTTTTAAATTCGATCCATCGTTCCTTCGTAAAGTCAGCCCTGCACCTGCCCTCATGGGTTGCCGACCAGGTACCCTTATGAACGGAGTTGTCGTCAAGGTCTCTAATCATGTGGTTGTCCACATCTTGTGAGAATCCGTCTTCTCTTTGCGCTTTGGCTACACATCTGTATAAATCATAATACCCAATTTCACTAAAATATTTGCTCGACATAAAGTAATGATACGTGTCCCAGGTTTGTACAACACCGCTTTGACCATGGAACCGGCCAAATTTGGACCACGAAAACAATGAAAGCACTACTAAAAATAGCGCGAGTATGAACCCTCGCTTTTTATTGAGACGAGGATAAATTACAAATAGCCCAAGTAAAACGAAGATGCCAACGAGAATTTGCATTGAAGTGGCATGACCTTCTTCGATGGCGTCATCAGAAATTTCCAACTGCGCACTGACCTCAATATTGGGAGGTGAAACGAGTTGTTGTGAAAACACTTGAACCTCTGAAACGGATTTGTACGTGTCGCCCCTGGTGCACTCTAATTTTATATAACGCGCTTCAATATCAAAATCATTCCGATATCTGCTTCTTAGACCGGGATCTGTGATTTGGGGCACACTCCAAACCTTTTGAAATTTGTGTCCATCCATCGAAGTAAGAATGCTGTAGTTATCGTTGTTGTCGGCTTGTATAAAGATTGATTTAATGGGTGTTATTTTTTTAAGATCCCAAATTGCATACGAGCGTAAGCCTTCTATTTTACTACCTTCAAGAGCATCTGCATTGGCACCATCGTACGTTATTGAGCCATCTGTCAAACGGGCCTGGTTGCTAACACCTTTAGATCTTATCGGTTTGATAGAGTCAAGAAGATTGGCAGACATTGTTGTCGCAAATGAACCGTGAGGAATAATAGATAGTATAAGTAGAACTAATAAATTTCTCATAACAAAGTCCTTGTACTTAAAAAGTATTGTGACGGAATGATAGAAGAAAACACGGAAAAATACAATTAGAAGAATTTTATTTAGAAGAATTTTATTTTTTACCGTGGTGAGGTTCTAAGACTGGCAAATAAGATTTTTATCTTAAGAAAAAATTATGGCGTTTGTCAAAACTTGATATTTGTAAGGGCGACGTTTGTTAAGGCCAGATTTGTTTTAAGGTTTGTTAGAGACGCGTTTGTAAGAGCCACGTTTGTAAGGGCGGCGTTTGTCAAGGCCAGATTTGTTTTGAGGTTTGTTAGAGACGCGTTTGTAAGAGCCACGTTTGTAAGGGCGGCGTTTGTTAAGGCCAGATTTGTTTTGAGGTTTGTTAGAGACGCGTTTGTAAGAGCCACGTTTGTAAGGGCGGCGTTTGTCAAGGCCAGATTTGTTTTAAGATTTGTAAGTGCCGTGTTTGTAAGAGCCGTGTTTGTAAGCGCCACGTTTGTAAGCGCCAGATTTGTTTTAAGATTTGTAAGAGCCGTGTTTGTAAGGGCCGCGTTTGTAAGAGCCACGTTTGTAAGGGCGACGTTTGTTAAGGCCAGATTTGTTTTAAGGTTTGTAAGCGACACGTTTGTAAGGGCCAGATTTGTTTTGAGGTTTGTTAGAGACACATTAGTAAGAACGGGTATGTTTGTTAATACAATTGGATCTGAATCTGAATCTGAATCTGAATCTGAATCTTGCTCGCAAGTACCCAGGCCGCATACACCATCAACTGTTTCACATACGCCCGATGTACACTCATCATTTGTTATACAGTCAGCAAGACAGTATGCAGATTTATTATCCCACTGAACACAACGGTAGCCTTCGCCACAGTCACCAGTTGAAATATAATCATCACCAACAGGACACTCTGTAACGCAAATACCACATGCATCGCCGTCATTTAAACAGACGGATCCTTTTTCACAATCGTCATCAACTGAACAGGCACCGCCAATGGTTCCATCATCCTGAACACCAGGTATAGGACCATTACATCCCCTTGTTGATGATGCAGTGCTCTCATCAGCAACACAATCATCACTATCAGAAAGAACGTTGGAATCAGTATCTTTAGAAGTATCACTATCCTTCAATTTGTCGCTATCAGTTTCGTTAATTGTAGCAGAATCATTTACTGAATCTGTTCCATCATTACTGGATGATCCGGAACTGCTTCCACACCCAAATGAAAGTACTGTAACTAATAAAATTAATGTTTTCTTCATTATCTTCTCCTTAAATAAATCAAATGTTTTTTTGACATGTATTTATCATATTATAATACTCTTTTTTTCATTTGTCTTAAAAAAATGTCATTTGTATTAAGAAATTTTTTTTTATAGATAAAACATAATAAAAATAGATATTTACTACGAATCAGCAGAAAAAACTTACTTGTGTAAATCATAAAAATCTAATAATTTTTAACATACACCGCTAAAAAGGAGCGTATTTTTCCATAATTATAATTGCAGTATTCAGACCATCAAGAGCTGCACTCATTATTCCTCCCGCATAACCTGAACCTTCCCCTGCGGGATAGAGGCCATTTACAGAGGACTCTCTCGTATCTTTGTCTCTTACAATTCTTACAGGTGATGAAGCTCTTGCTTCGGGAGCAATTGCTACCGCATCCTCATGAACAAAACCTGGAAGTGATCTGTTAAACCCGGAAGCTGCTTTTTTAATGGAATCGCTTACAAACGGAGGTAGAATTTCTCTTAAATCTGCAGCCGCAACTCCTGGTTTATAACTTGAGGCCGGGAGACTGTTATCCTTTTTATCCTTTAAAAATGATATGAATCGCTGTGCAGGTGCTGTGTAATCTCCGCCACCTTTTATAAATGCCTTTTTTTCAACGGATCTTACAAAATCAATTGCATCTTTATAATTTTTTGCTCCGTAATTTTCAGGAGCAACAGTCACAACAATCCCGCTTGAAGAAAACATCCCGTCTCTTGCATGCATGGACATTCCATTTACACAAAGATGACCTGCCTCATTTACAGTTGGTATGGTACTGCCTCCAGGACACATGCAAAATGAAAAAACAGGCACACCACCAACCCTTGATGTAAGCTTGTAGGTTGCAGCCCCAAGAGCAGGATGCCCCGCCCCGTCACCATACTGCTGCCTGTCAAGCCAGCTTTGAGGATGTTCAATTCTAAAGCCCATCTGAAAAGGCTTGGGCTCAACAGCAACACCGTTTTTTACAAACATCTCAATGGTATCTCTTGCAGAATGTCCTGTTGCTGCAATAAGAACATCTGTATCAATGTTATTGCACGAGGTTTTAATTCCGCATAGGGTTCCATTTTTTACAACAACTGAGTCAACCCGCTCATTTGTTCTTAACTCTCCACCATATTTTATAATTGCATCTTTAAGATTGTTAACAACTCCTGATAATACATCTGTGCCTATGTGGGGTTTTGCATCTATTAAAATATTTTCAGGTGCTCCGCACTCCACAAGTGTATTTAATATAAACCTGATCAGAGGATGTTTAACAGAGGTTGTCAGTTTTCCATCCGAATATGTCCCTGCTCCTCCAATACCAAAAAGAGCATTATTGTCAGGGTCAGGCACCCTTGACAGAAGAAAATCTTTAATTGCCTTATGTCTCTGTTCAATTTCGCCCCCTCTCTCAACAATAATGGGGGCGTAGCCATTTTTAGCAAGAAGATAACCTGCAAAAAGTCCCGCAGGGCCTGCACCGGCAATAACAACTCTGTTATTGAGAGGTTTTGTACCTTTTTTAAAATCTGTAAGTTTAGGTTTATTGTAAGATGAAATCTTTTCTAACCCGTTAACAATGCAGTCATCAGAAAGCTCAATTTCCATTGTGTATACAATAGATGCGGGCTTTTTTCGTGCATCAATAGATCTTGAAGTAATCTCTACTGAAAGTATCTCAGATTCATCAATTTTTAAAATCTGCTGTACTCTCTTTTTGATATTTTCAGGATTATCTCTGTTGTACCTTAACCTGAGACCCTGAAGGCGATATTTCATAGTAGTTACATCCACTCTTTGTAGCGACTGATAAGGCCACCTGTTGACTGATCGAGACCTTCAGAGGATTTACCACCAGTAAGAACAGGAAGAATATTATTTGCAAGCTGTTTTCCAAGCTCAACACCCCACTGATCAAAGCTGAAAATATTCCAGATGACACCCTGAACAAATATTTTATGCTCGTACATGGCGATAAGCTCACCAAGAGCCGTGGGAGTAATCTTTTTTACGAGAATAGAGTTTGTGGGTATGTTTCCTTTAAAAACCTTAAATGGAACCAGTTTTTCAATCTCTTCCTTGGTTTTACCACTCGCTGATAACTCCTCAACAACCTGCTCTTTGGTTTTACCAAAAGCCATTGCCTGAGTCTGAGCAAAAAAGTTAGCCAGAAGTTTAGGATGGTGATCTCCTATTTTATTATGGGACTGTGCAGGGGCGAGAAAGTCACAAGGAATCAGTTTTGTTCCCTGATGAATCAGCTGATAAAATGCGTGTTGACCATTAGTGCCGGGCTCTCCCCAGATAACGGGGCCGGTCTGATAATCAACTTCATTGCCGTCTCTATCAATATATTTCCCGTTTGACTCCATGTTGCCCTGCTGAAAATATGCCGAAAATCTGTGCATATACTGATCGTATGGCAAAATGGCCTCAGTTTCCGCACCGTAAAAATTGTTATACCAGATGCCAATCAACCCGAGAATTACAGGAAGGTTTTCATTAAGAGGAGCAGTTCTAAAATGATTATCCATATTGTTGGCGCCACTTAGAAGTTCTTTGTAGTTATCAAAACCAATGTAAAGAGCAATTGAGAGTCCGATAGCACTCCATAAAGAGTATCTGCCCCCTACCCAGTCCCAGAATTCAAACATATTTGCACTGTCAATTCCAAAATCTGTAACAGCTTTTTCATTTGTTGAAAGAGCAGCAAAATGTTTTGCAATGTAAGCCTCATCTTTTACGGCATCTAAAAACCACTGTCTTGCAGTGTGGGCGTTTGTCATTGTCTCCTGTGTTGTAAATGTTTTTGATGCTATTAAAAACAAGGTTGTTTCTGGATCCGCCTGTTTAAGGGTTTCAGCAATGTGGGTACCGTCAACATTTGAGACAAAACTGGCTGTAATTCCATCAACAGCATAAGGTTTCAATGCTTCAGTTACCATCACCGGCCCTAAATCAGAACCACCGATTCCAATATTTACAATTCTGTTAATTGTTTTACCGGTATACCCCTTCCATTTGCCCGAATGAATAAGCTCACAAAAGGATTTCATATGATCCAGAACATTTAAAACTCCTGGCATAATATCTTTTTCGTCCTGATATACCGGAGTACCGTTAAAATTTCTCAAAGCGGTGTGAAGAACAGCTCTTTTTTCGGTCTCGTTTATCATTTCACCTTTAAACATTGATTCTATGGCGTTTTGCAAATCACTCTCTTTTGCAAGACCCATAAGAGCATCCATAATCTCATCGTTTATAAGATTTTTAGAATAGTCGAAAAGAATCTCATCATTAAAAGTTTTGGAGTATTTAGAAAATCTGTCCTTATCATTTTTGAAACTCTCTTTTAATGAGAAAGAGCTGTTTTTTTTATATAGGTCTTCAAGCTTCTGCCACGATGCTGTCTTTTTGGGATTAATATTTTTCATATGATTTTCCTGTTGCAAATTGTTAATTATTTTAAACTCTATAAACTGTTCAATTAGAGCAGAACCCTTCTATAAAAAAACCGCAAAATTATCAAGATGATGTGCTCTTTAAAGGGAACATGTAAATAAAATAGAGCATAAATAGACATAAAATTATCCTTTTATATTAAATACTTCACAAATGTTCAGTTTCTTACAATTATGTCATTTTTTTAAATATAATCACTTTTAAGGCTTAACTCCCTATTGACCGACTTTTTTTTCTCTGATAATTTAATAACTCTATTTCAAGGAAATGAGTATAAGGAGCAAAATGACAAAATCAGAATTAATAAATTCAGTAGCTGAAAAAGCAGATATTACCAAAAGCCGTTCAGAGCTTGTTGTAAACGCAGTTTTTGATTCAATGACTGAAGCGCTTAAAAATAACGATGGAATTGAGATACGTGGATTTGGCAGTTTTACAATTCGCAATTACGAAGCATACAGTGGAAGAAATCCAAGAACCGGAATCAATGTGCATGTGTCATCTAAAAAGCTCCCGTTCTTCAAAGTGGGCAAAGAGTTAAAAGAGATGATCAACGGCATAGCACCCGACAAATCAAAAGAATAACAACTCATTTTTTTATACTCATTAAATTTGCAGATATTTTTTTCATTTATTAATTCATGAAAAAAGCTGAACTAATCACACTCCTGGAAAATCTCCCATCAAGCCCCGGCGTATACCTTATGAAAAATCATAATGGTGTTGTTATTTATGTTGGCAAAGCTAAAAATTTAAAAAAAAGAGTCCGCCAGTATTTTACCCCTTCAACATCTGACACCCGTTTTTTTATAAAAAATCTTGCGGGCAAAATTTCTGCAATAGACACTGTTATAACAACAACCGAAAAAGAGGCTCTGCTTTTAGAATACAATCTTATCCACAGACACATGCCCAGATACAATATTCGTCTGACTGATGATAAGCGTTTTTTACACATAAGACTAAACCCCAATGAAGAGTGGCCAAAACTGCAGCTTGTACGTAAACCTAAAAAAGATGGCGCGATGTATTTTGGCCCATATCACTTTGCAAAAAATGCAAGGGAAACTCTTAAACTTGTTAACCGTCATTTTAAACTTAGAAACTGCAAAGATACCGCTTTTAAAAACAGGGTTCGTCCCTGCCTTCAGTATCAGATTAAAAGATGCCCTGCCCCGTGTACTCTAAATATTGATAAAGAGTATTATAAAAATCAGGTTCAGTTTGTAACACTTTTTTTAGAAGGTAAACGAGATACACTTATTAAACAGCTCCAGCAAAAAATGACAGACGAAGCTGAAAATCTAAACTTTGAAGCTGCAGCAGTTTTAAGAGATCAGATTGACGCTGTAAAAGGAGCCCTTGCGCCTCAACTGGTTACAGAATTTACTGATAAAGACAGGGATATTGTTGGATTTCACCAGGAAGGAAGCTCAATCGCCGCAGTGGTCATGAATATTGTAAGCGGAAACCTCATAGGCATGAAGGATTTTTATTTTAAAGAGTGGGAGTTCTCAAATGAAGATTTTATCTCATCTTTTATAACACAGCATTATACACCCCTTTTAAAATTTCCTGACGAAATAATTTTACCGGTTAAAATTGAAGACAGTTCTGCCATTTCCGAATACCTGAGTGAGAAAAAGGGTAAAAAGATCAGAATCTACCACCCCCAAAGAGGCAGCAGAGTAAAACAGATTGAGATGGCTCTTGAAAATGCAAAAGAAATTTTTAAGAAACAGACTTTAAAAGCTGAAGATATTGAACAGAAATTAACATACATCCAAAAGCACCTTCACCTGGTAAAACTTCCCGTGAATATTGAATGTGTCGATATTGCACACTTTGGGGGAACAAATACTGTAGGTGCAATCAGCAAAGTAGAAAGCGGAAGAGTCTCACGTGAAAAAGGACGTCCATATATCATTAAAACCGCAAAAGGCGGGGATGACTTTCTTGCAATGTACGAAGTGCTGAAACGACGTTTTACACGGGCGGGAACTGATGATAAAAAATGGACTGCACCGGATCTGCTTGTGGTTGACGGAGGAAAAGGACAGCTAGCAATTGCGTTAAAGGTTCTTGAGGAACTGAATATTTCAGACCAGGCTGTTGTTGCTCTTGCCAAAGAAAAATCAGACAGCTCCAGCACTCCATCAGATAGAATTTTTTTAAAAGGGAGAATGAACCCTGTAATCCTGAAAGAGCGCACCCCCTTATCAATCCTGGCTCTTGCGAGGGATGAAGCCCACAGACTGGCAAACGGCTTTCAGTCTAAACGCCGAACAAAAAACATCTCTAAATCTGAACTTGACCAGATTGAAGGTATCGGCCCAAAAACCAAACAGCTTCTTTTAAAAAACATGGGCAGCGTAAAAAATATAAAATCATCTACAGTTGAAGAGCTCTCACAAATTGAAGGCATCGGTAAAAAAACCGCACAGTCAATTTTAGATAAACTAAACAAAAAACCTTAAAGTACGAGCCTGGAAAGTTAAATATGAATCCTGTTTTAAGCACAATCATCCTTTTAATTTGCAGTAACTTTTTTATGACTTTTGCCTGGTATGCCCATCTCAAAGAATTAAATGGAAAAGCATGGATAATTGCAGCTTTAATAAGCTGGGGAATAGCCCTGTTTGAATATTTGCTTCAGGTTCCGGCTAATCGCATTGGCTATACTGTTTTGAATGTTGGAGAACTTAAAATAATTCAAGAGGTAATAACATTGAGCATTTTTGTACCGTTTTCCCTGTTTTACTTAAAAGAACCTCTGAAAATGGACTACCTATGGGCTGGTTTATGTTTAATGGGTGCAGTATATTTTATGTTCAGAAGCAAAATTACTTAACTGCCGACGTCCCCAATATCTAAATGAATACCCATAAGTAATTTTTTTTATTTCCATGTATGTTAATAAATTTTATTCAGTGCTAAATAATAGCTGCTATTCGATTATGCGTTTTATAAGAAAATATTAAGGGACAGATATGAGTGATGTAGAGAAATTTCATGATTTGGCAAAAGATGCAGGTAACCGGCTCAGGTCTTATATTCTTTCGGTATCGTCGGGGGCTGCGGGGGTTTTCTTTTTTAGTCTGGCCAACCACGATTCTACCCATTTGCAAACTTTTGAAAAATGGCTTTTATCAATTTCAATTGTTTCTTTTGTCTTAACCGTTGCAATCTCTCTTTTTGAATTAAGAATAGATGCACAACGTTTTTTTGCATTGGGTAAAGAGCTTGAGAAACCCGAAGATCTGCGAATATGGGATAAAATTGAATCTTACAAATCAAAACGCTACAAGCTTATAAATACATCATATATTACCCTAAGCACCGGTGTTTTAACCACGGGCATCTATCTCGTATGGAAAATTGTAAGCAATTAGTCTCATCTGTTAAAAGCAATTAATTACATCTTCGTCAGCAAAAAAACCACACGAATAAAACATAATAAAAACATGTGCTTGGATGCTACATTTACGTGCTTGTCTTTTTACATAAAAGTAAAAAAATTTGCCTCTTCACCAGAATCTGTGGGTAAAATTGGGTTCGGGTAGCTTGCCAAGTGTATGATACAAGGCTATTTCCGCTGTTCTAAA
>JAFGVO010000350.1 GCA_016937935.1 Deltaproteobacteria bacterium
ATCAGACGTGTTTTTATTTTTCAGACAGGCGTCAAACTCAATTTTATTCAGCCCAAGTAGAATAGCAAATCGATTAATATCGACATTTTCAGCTTTTGATTTCTCCTGGCTTGAAAAAATCAGGTCATTCATCTCCCAGAATTTACCCTGCTGTCCTGCACACTCAACTGCATATGAAAAATTACAGGCAAACTCATGAAATTTAAATTTAACAATACTGTTACACTTATTATCCAGAGGAAAATGTTTATGAATAAATCTTACTCTGTCGCCATATTTAGCAATAAGTTTTCTTGCATTCTTATGGGCTGACCTGCAATAAGGACATTGATAATCTGTAAACTCATAAACTGTCAAAACAGGTTTTTTTGCACCTATCCAATGCTCTCCCTGAATATCAACACCATTAAAAGAAATTGAGATTTCATCCCACCCCTTTGTAACCCAGTATGAAGGAATCAATAAAAAAGCTGAACTTAAAGGAGCAAAAGCAATAATAATTAGAAATATTAATAAATAGATGCTTTTAAAAATTCTAATAATATCATCAATTATTATTCTAAAAATCGATTTATAAAAACTGTTGATATAAATAAAACTTAAAACAGCCACAGATCCATTAACAATATAAGTACCCATACAAAAAAGACACAAAGATGCAATTTTTGCATACGATATATATCCCATTACAATAGAAACCAGTAACGCTATCAAGGTTAACAGAAACAAAACACCACTTAAAAATCCATCATCTTTTTTTCTGTGTATTATCGAAGCACCCGCCAAGAAAATAATCATCAGATAACCGGCAATTCCCCATATGCTAACCGGTAATCCCATAAAAACTGAATATGGAGAGAGCGCTACACTTTCACAATTTACATTTTCAGATACTGCACAAACAGAGTGAAAAGTCGGATCTGTATGAGTTTTATAGTGAATAATACTAAGTTCAATAGAAAGACCAATTCCAATAATAGCCAGAATTAATATTAAAGCAGGTAGTGCAACTCTAAACGATCCAGACTTTTTTAACTCTTCTGAGTTCATCAATATCTCCACAGCAAATGATTATCCCCATTTTTAACAATCAGGGTAAAGTTAAATTAGTTGCAACTTACACCCAAACAGAACAATTTTACAGATTAATTATTTCAAAAAAGCGCCTTACCCGTCTCTTTAGCTGATTCGTATCTATCTTTTTCAATTTTTGCCCGTTCTTTCATTTTTTTTGGTACTGTTTTCTCAAGATCTATCTTCCATCTGTTCTGAACAAGTTTAAAATAAATAGTTCCTTCTCCTACCCTGACAAGAGCCTCTTTACCTGAAATTTTCTCCTGAAGTTCTTTTTGTTTTTGGGCAAGAGCACTAACAATAATACCCACATAAATATCTGCAGTAAATTTATCGAAGCGATCTAAATCAACAAAAAAATTCTCCAGCTCGTCCCTGTCTACTTCACTATTTTTTGCCTCTTTTGATCGCTCTTTAGGTGTTTTCCCAAGCAAATCATGAAGAACAAGCAGTTTTTCTGAAACTTTTACAGGGGAATCAGGTGTTCTGTTACAGGCAAACATGAAAATTGTAACTGTGATTAAAAAGTATTTTATCATAATTTTTCTTCACTATTTTTTAATATCACCGTCTTTTCACCATCAATTTTAACCAGACCTTTCGCAATTAAAGCGATGGCCCTTGGATATATTTCTCGTTCAACTTCCTGAACTCTGTCAGCCAGCAAATCAGGTGTATCCCACTCTAAAACAGGAACAGACTTCTGCATAATAATTGGACCTCTATCATATGCACAATCAGCAAAATGAACTGTGGCACCGCTTAATTTAACACCGGACTTCAAGACAGCTTCATGAACGTGATGGCCGTAAAAACCTTCTCCGCCAAAACTGGGTAAAAGAGCAGGGTGAACATTTACTGTAGAAATTACATCAACAAACCCGCTGCCGAGTTTTGTCATAAACCCTGCCATAACAGCAAGATCAGGCTTATAAGGCAAAAGAAGATCTTTTAATGCGTTGCTGTAGGCATCATTGTCAAAACCTGAATCATTTCTAAATCTTTTTCGTCCAAGTATCTCTGTCTTGAGCCCCAGTTCTTTAGCCCTTTCAAGTCCTAAAACACCACTTCTGCTTGATACAACAACAACTATTTCAGCAGGAACATTTCCTTTTAAAATCTCTTTTTGAAGATTTACCATAGTAGTGCCGGAACCTGAGATCAATACAGCAAGTCTAAATTTTTTACTATTAGTCAAAGTGTCGCTCATTTAAAATCCATATTAATTTTTAAAGTCTCTCCAGGCAGAACAGTAACACTCTTATTTGATGAATAATTATAAAGAACATCTCCTTTCACATCAAGAGCCTCCCCCTTCACCTTGTATGAAGTCCCGGGAACAACATCATCAATAACAATCATTCCATCACCGCATGAGGCCTCAATATCAGAGCCTGCAAAATTTACAGAGACAGCATCAACCTCACCGGCATTTTCAATTCCGCAGGTAAGCCCACCATCAAACTGCCAAACAATCTGAGCGGTACCCTTTGCAAGCGTAAGTTGAATATCTGCAAAGTTCTCTTCCTCATTAGATGTTAGACGAACATCTTGTTCCCCTCCAAAAAAAGGAAGAACCTTGCCATCGTATTCACCTTTTGCATCAATAACAACAACATATCGATCTCGTTTTAATCTTGTAAAAACATAATTATAAGTTTCACAGGGAACAACGACCTCATCCTGTACAGGAGTCTCAAGATCATCGGCCTTGTAAATATTAATTACAATTTTATCAAAAGAGATCTCATCCTGTGCAAACTCACCATCAGGCAGATATGCCTTGCAGACTGACAACCCTGAAATATTCCAGCTGACAGTTAAATCCTCACTCCCAACAGCATCAGAACTGCAACCTGAGGATAAAGATAAAAATAATAACAGTGAAATAATCTGAACATTAAAAAATCTAAACATAATAAAATCTCCGGTTTTGTAGACAAATTGTCATTACAATTGTTTTAACCAGTTACATCAGCTATCTCAAATTTTTAACCATTAATTAGCTATTAATTAGAAGGATATATTAAAAGAGACATATTTAGATAATCCACCCGCCCCCAAGAACTCTGTCCCCATCATAAAGAACCGCTGCCTGCCCTGGGGATACGGCTTTTTGGGGTTCATCAAATACAATATTCAATTTGTCATCATTAAAAGTAACATTACAGTCAACAGATCTGCTTCTGTATCTAATCTGGACCTTGCAGCGAAGAGGGAATCTGGGAACAACATCACCAGTAAACCTAACATTATCCGCAATAAGCGAGTCAGATAAAAGCTCATTGATATCTGTTGTTAAAGTAACGCTGTTTTTTTGAGAATCAATTTTTGAAACATATGCCTTATGACCAAGAGCTATGCCTAGACCTTTTCGCTGTCCCACAGTATAATTATAAATTCCTTTGTGCCTTCCAAGAAGCTCTCCCGAAGGTGTAACAATATCGCCCTCAATTTTATCACCATTAAATCTTATTCGCAAAGCTTCAGCAAAATTCCCGTCCTCAGTTGCAAAACATGCATCCTGACTCTCCGGTCTCTCTGCATTTTCAAAACCAAAATCTCTTGCTATTTCGCGAACCTCAGGTTTCTGAAGCTCTCCAAGGGGAAACATTGTAAAATTTAGCTGCTCTTTAGTAAGAGCAAAAAGAAAGTAGGTCTGATCCTTCCTTGCATACGTGCCCCTCCTAAGTTTCGGACTCTCTCCATGCTCGATTATCGCATAATGACCTGTTGCCATTTTGTCAGCGCCAAGCTCTTTTGCCTTATCAAGAACAATTCTAAATTTTATCCTCGCATTGCAATGGATACATGGGCTTGGAGTTCGTCCCTTCTTATAAGTTTCCCACGCAGGACGAAGAACCGCCTCCTCAAACTCTTTAGCACAATCAATAACATAATGTTTTATACCAAGCTTGTCACAAACAGCACCCGCATTTTCTGCGGCTCCTCCACCACAGCTCCAACGCAAATTATCCTCCCCGTCAATTGGATTGAATGTCAAAGTAATTCCAACGACATCATACCCCTGCTTTAAAAGCAGTCCCGCCACCACACTGGAATCTACTCCGCCGCTCATTGCCACAAACACAGTCTCTTTTTTATTGTTCATAATTCATCCAAAACTCTTTAACAAAATGAAAGGATTATATGCCAAAAGATAATTTTATCTTCCATCAGCTGATATACGTTAACATATTTTTACTTTCAATAATTTTTTAAACTTATCGAAAAAGCAGCTTAAATTTTAATTAGATGTTACAATTATTGCTTGGGGCTTTAGAAGTGGAATCAAAAGTGCCTTTTATGAAAGATACCCCTGGACACGGTTCGTTTCGTAAAACTGAAATTGTCTGCTTAATTGCACTCTCGCTCTGTTCTCCCACTAGGCGTGCGGTCTCTTCTCCTGATTCATCAAGAAAAATAAAAGTAGGGACACCAACAAGTCTGTACTTTTTTATAAGGTGTCTGTTTTCAGGCTTTGAAACATCAAGAGTTTTAACATGCACCCCTTTTTGATCACACTGGTTTTGAATTGACTCTACAACAGGCTTCATGCTTTTGCATACGTGACAACCTTCACGATAAAGCTCAAGCATTGTGGGAAGTCCGTCTTTGTGGGATACAATATCCTTGCCTGGTTTTTTATTGTCACTTTCTGCGCCCGAGGCAGAATCAGCAACAAAGCCTCCATCCTCAACAGCAGGCTTGTTCCAGTAAGTGGAAGCATCCGGAATAATGTCATAAACAAGCATTCCGGCAATAAAAAGTAAAACAACACCAATACCCTTTTCAATTTTGGGAAGATATTGAGATATTCTGCCAATCATCTTCATTCCAAACTCCGCAAATACAGCAGTAATCATAAGAGGAAGAGCAAAACCAACACCGTAAATTGAGAGATAGAGTGCACCGGTAAAAGGAGATGAAGTTGTTGAAGCAGTATAAGTCAGAATTGAACCAAGCACCGGACCAACACATGGAGACCATCCCGCTGCAAACACAATCCCCATTAAAAATGCATTTATTGTTCCAAATTTTGTTTTAAACTTTGAATCATCCGCTTTAACAGTCTGATTCATAAAGGATATATTAAATAACCCAAGAAATTTAAGAGCGAAAACCAGAATCAGAAGGGCTCCGATAATCTGCATTACAATTTTATGATCACTTAAAAACGAACCAATTGATGATGCCCCAAGCCCCATAACAGTAAAAACAAGAATAAACCCAAATGAGAAAAACAGGGCTCTGAAGATTAATTGCCCCTTCTGTCTGCTGCTTAAATCAGTTATGTTTCCACCGGTAAGTGCCGCGAGATAAACCGGGATAAGTGGTAAAACACAAGGTGTTAAAAATGTTAAAACACCTGCCCCAAAAATTGTTAAAATATCAAATGACATAATAGACTCTCAAAAATTAAATATTCTATTTTTTTAATTCGGTATCAACAGGTTTGTAAATAATCTCTTCATCAGCGGTTTTAACCCGTTTTTTTACAGGGACATTGCAGGCCCCTGACATACATGTTGGAATACCAAGCATTGGAAGAATCCAAAGCTGAAGTGCAAACCAGACTGCGAGAATAGCTCCATATATAATCAGTTCATTCATAAATTTTCCTTAATACGCTGCGGTAATACCAATTAAAGCACCCCACCCTGTAGAAATCCATGGATTGGATGTTATTGGGCATGAGCCTGACTGACAGCCAATTATAGCGTAATACGAAAACCCTCCAATTGCCCCAATAAGAAGCCCGGCTGTTCTTTTAATCATCCGTCTCTTTTTAACGCTCATTCCCATCCATTTTTCTTTAATAGCGCTCATGCAGTAGCCTCTTTATCCTCGCTGCCATCTGCAACATCAATCAGTTCTGTCTCAATAACCTCTTCAAAATAATGCTGACCTCTAACACCCACTACCCTCTCAACCACATTTCCATTCTTAAAAAAAAGTGTAGTAGGAGTTCCTCTGACCCCTAGTTTTGCAGCACTTTTAGGACCGGCTCCAACATTTAACTGTGCAACCTTAACTTTACCTTCATATTTGCAAGCCAGTCTTTTTATTGTGGGGGCAAGCTGCATACATGGGGCACACCCGTTAGACCATACATCTACAATTACAGGTATTTTCGATTGTCGCACCTCTTTTTTAAAATTATTATCATCTAAAGCAACCGGATCTTTTTCACAGTCGCCGGTAATTCCAAGCCAGTTAAGTATTCCCATTTTAAAAATCTCCCTTTATAAAAAGTAGCTTCATCCACTTATAAGAGACCTCAGTCATCTTTTTAGTGTCGATATAAATAATATTAATCACTAAAGCCAAATATTCACAAACTAATTGAACTCATACCTGAGGGTGTCTGAATTTTCTATAATTGATATTGTACTTTTTAATTTTGTACTGAATTATGCGCTTGGTTGTCTCAAGAAGCTGTGCCGCTTTTGTCTGATTGCCACCTGCATCTTTAAGGGCATCTTTAATTAAACCCATCTCATAAACAGCCATAAGTTTTTCAAGTCTCCCATGACTCTCATTTCTGTCATCCAAAGATTTAATCTGTAAA
>JAFGVO010000351.1 GCA_016937935.1 Deltaproteobacteria bacterium
TACAACTGGCAGGATGTAAAAAAACTGCTTTTGAAAAATTCAAAAAAAGATTTCCTAATATTAAATTCCGGCATGAGATTAAAAAAAACTACTAACAGAACATTATATATTCCTTAAAGTATTTTTGATAAAAGCTTCCCGCTTCCTGGTTGAAGGTTCTAATTAAAGTTTTCGACTTTCTAATTACTTTTTTTTGCTTCCCATTACCAGGGTAGTGCTCCCCATTACCAGGGTGGTGCTCCCCATTATCCAGAGGGTGCTTCCCATTTAAAAAGTGCCCCTTCCCATTGCTCCGGTGACCCTTCCCGGCAGGTGGGGGCCTTTCCCATAAAGGGTTTCCGGCGTTTTTTTGTCGGTATGAGTTTGTGCAATATTTGCGGTCGGGGATAAACCGGACCTTATATTCATTTATATATTTTTTATTTGCGCCAGTAGGCTGGTGTGAAGAGGATTATTACTGAGTAGAGTTCTAGTCTTCCTACTATCATTAAGAATATTTCGAGCCATTTTATCGGGGTGCTGAAAAAATTATAATTGGCGGCGGGGCCGACAGTTCCAAGGCCGGGGCCGATATTGCCTAGTGTTGCACCTACTGCTGTAAAGGATGTTAAAAAATCGTGCCCTGCAATTGATAAAATGGCTGTGCTGAAAAAATATATTACAAGGTAAAGGGCAATAAAACCCGCAATTGAATTTATAACTTTAACCGGGACTACACTTCCTGAAAGTCTTGTAGAAATTACGCCCTTGGGATGTACCAGGCGCTTCATTTCGGCAAGGGCAAGACGCAGCATTAAAAGAAGTCTTACAACCTTGATACCGCCCCCTGTGGAGCCTGAACAGCCACCTACAAAAAACAGGAGGATGAGCATCATCTTGGCTCCCATTACCCAAAGGGTAAAATCTTTTGATGAAAATCCTGTTGTGGTAATTATTGAAAAAGTCTGAAAAAGTGATGCCCTTAAACCTGACTCAAAACCGTATCCGTTTTGAATCCAAAGTATAACCGCTATTACAAGGGATATTGTCAGGGCTGTAAAAAGATAAAATTTAAACTCATCATCTTTAAAAAATTGAATTCTTCTATGCTGAAGGGATGAAAGGTGAAGGCTGAAATTCATTCCCGCTAAAAGCATAAAGAAAGTTATTATCCATTCTGACCATGGGCTGTTAAGGGTTTCAATTGATGATGCAAGGGGGGAGAATCCTCCAGTAGCCATTGTTGCAAAAGAGTGGCAGACAGCAAGGTAGGCCCCCTGCCCTGTCATTAGCAGAAATAGAAATTCAAAAAATGTCATTCCCGCATACACCTTCCACAAAAGTCTCGCGGTGTCTGCAACCTTGGGTGCCATCTTGTCTTTAACGGGACCCGGAACCTCAGCTTTAAAAAGCTCCATGCCTCCAACCCCAAGAAGTGGAAGAATTGCAATACCAAAAACGATGATTCCCATTCCTCCAAAAAAATGAATCAGGGCTCGCCAGAAAAGAATACCATGGGGCAGTCCTCCCTTTCGCGAATGGGGATCACTCCACAAACCGCCCTCTAAAATTGTAGCCCCGGTTGTGGTAAATCCCGATGCGGATTCAAAAACAGCATTTGTAAACGAACAAAACTCATGACCTAAACCAGTGTCTGCATTGCAATCAGATGGATCAATTAAAAGTTTATCATTTAAAGAATTATCATTTAAAGAATTATCATTTAAAGAATTATCATTGCCTGAAGATGCGGCAATCTGTGGAGCATCAGCAAAAACAAGAGCCGGCAATCTTGCATAAAAATAAAAAGGCAGAGCACCTGCTATGCACGAAATAAACCATCCAAAAGTAACTATTGCAAAAGCTGTTCTGTGATCTATTGTAGCTTTTGCCCTCTTATTTCTCGAAAAGAAAAACATCAATAGTCCCAATATCAAAGAGAGTGTTCCAGCTACGATAAAAGCTGTGAAGTCCTCTTCCTGATATAAAAAAGACATCAGACCGGTGATAAACATTGAAACACCAAGCACAACCAGAAGCACACCGGAAATATGAATAATCAATCTTATCTTCATTAAACTATCCTCTGAACCGATAACTTTTTATACGTTCTGAAAATAAAATAATCCATGGGGGACTTTTTACAGATATATTAAGGGAACAAAAAATAGATATCATGACAGACATAGAAGTTATTATTAAAGACATAAAAATAGTGTACCAGCCTGTTGCCAATGTGAGTCCAACAAAAATAAATAACAGGACAATCAATAAATTCAGCTTGATTTTAAAACCTGTTCTCTTGATTTTTTTTACAATCTCAACAATTGAAAACAGATTTACACCTCTTGCATCAATACCTGATAAAACAGTTTTTTCAGTTCTCTTCCCGGTCATAATCGTTGCATCCGCATCAATAAAAGCAGATTCAAAACATGGTCCTTCTCCTGCCAGAATTGTTCGATTTCCGCTGTTTGAAAGATTTGATAAAACATCTTGAAGGGTCTGATCGTTACAGGTTGAAATTACATTTTCAATTCCTAACTTTTTCCCCATACCTTTTGCCGCCTCATATTCTAAAGATGTAAAGAAAACCGGTTCAATTCCATTTTTAACAAGAAGTCCCATCATTTTTCGAACATCTTTTAAAGGCTCATCAAACAGAGTAAAACAGGCGACAATCTCATCATCCAATGCAACAAAGAATATTCGCCCGCCTTTTAACTCATCATCATTAACTGTGTGTTCGTATGAAGCTGTTGAAATAGCGTTATCAAGCATTAAATTGCGATTTCCGCATAAAATTCTCCCATGGGGAGTCTGAGCAATTACACCTGTTCCTTTTATGAAATCAAATTCGGCACCGTCCATTAAAGGGACATTCTTATCTTTTAAAAAATCAATAATTGCTCTCGAATATCTGTTATCTATTCTGCGTTGCACAGCTTGAAGAGCTGCAAAAACATGATCAGTTTTTACTTCAGTAAAACTTTTCCAGTTTGTTAAATTAACCTTCTGTTCAAAAAGAACACTTCCTGTAAAAAGCATCTGGTTGCATGAGGCAATATCACTTGCAGATTTTGCATCCCTCAGGCGACCGCCTAATTGTAATATTTGAGCACCAAGACGGATGTTGACAATACTTGTAACTTTTCTTAAAAGTCCCGGCTCTAAAACAAGCAGTGCAATTGCAAAAATATAAAGTGCATTTTCAAGAGAGCATAATTTAAACATGTAAAAAGTTACAGAAATAACCATGGCTGAAGGAATCCTGAGCCAGTCTAGAAACAGAGCGGTTTTTTCAAGTAAAACTGCAAGGGCTGAATTATTCTGAAGACCTTTGCCTTTGTTTTTATTATCAGAGCTGTTCTCATAATCAAAAACACCTTTATAAAAGATTATTTTCAATAGAGAGTCTCCTGATGAATAAATAAAAACAATGAACAAAATGTATAAAATATTTTTAAAAGAAAAAGAACTTTCACTTATTATCTGAGAAATAAATATAGCAGCAACAGCAATTGGGACACCCAGGGCACCTGCAGCTCTTGCAATTCCATTTTTAAATTCATCAAAAACATTAAAAACCGCAAAAGTTAAAATTGGAATTATTGTCAGATAGAAGCTGATTTTATGTAAATTTGTAACCAGCGAAAGAGAACTTAATAAAATTATAAAGAAA
>JAFGVO010000352.1 GCA_016937935.1 Deltaproteobacteria bacterium
AAGTCCAAAATTGATTCGCCTCACATTATTCTACAGCAAAAACACCTATAAATGTAAATAAATTTAAAAAATTATATTTTGCAGGGAGCGGTACAATTTGATTGAAGGAGACGGTGATTTATCCAAGGCCGCAAATACGGCACTATAAAACCATGGCAAATAATGAACCTAAAAATAAATGGCCCGGGTATTAAAATAAACCTCAAAATATAGTGTCCGGGGTTTATCCCCGGCAGCCTGGCTCAATAACAATGGTTTTAGTATTCTTCATGTACTGGTACCGCTCTGTGGGTGCCTTGCATATTACCAATAAGCAACAAATACCAATTATGCAATAATAAGCACAAAACGGTACAACTGGTTGCACTGTTTTTTTACACTTCATATAAACAAGTATTTATGGGATTTTAAAGAGATTAAATTATCAGCCAGACAAAACTTTATGTCCAGTTTTTTATAAAAAAATTATAATCACTTATTATAATCACTTATCCTATGTGTATAAATTCTTTCCATAATGCCTTTTCCCTTCCCCCAACGTCATAAAACGTACACCGGGGGAAGGTCGGGGATGGGGTGTTTCATCGGACGTACTGCCAAAGAAATTTTCTTTATGCGCGGTAATGGATTCTTTTTTTAGTTGACAGACTTTTTTATAGAGAGTGAGGTCTTTTTGTATTTTTAGGTTTTTTTGTATTTTAGGAAGGATAACCGTTATGCAGACACACACACTTTTCTTTTCACCGACTAAGACAGGCGCTACTGTAGCACAGGCAGTTCAGAACGGATTGCAGGGGCTCCCAGGTGAATCCCCCATAGGTGAATCAATTGATATAACGAAAGCCGCTGTCCATAAAACATTCGACGAGGACGATACTGTGATTGTCGTCATGCCGGTTTACAGCGGACGTCTCCCGAAAATAGCAGTGGAACGCTTTAAAGCAGTTAACGGTAATGGAGCCAAAGGCGTAGCCATTGCAATCTACGGTAATGCAAACGCCGGTGATGCCCTTCTGGAATTGACTGATATTTGCAAAGAACAGGGATTCGAAGTTATCGCCGCAGCAAATTTTATTGGGGAACACTCTTTTACAATGAAGCAGTTTCCCCTCGCCGCAGGTCGTCCCGACACCGCAGATTTGCAGAAGGCAGAAAAGTTTGCAGAGCTCATCCGGGAAGTACTAAACGGGACAGGCCCGCTCACACTACCAAAAGTGCCGGGCAGTCATCCATATAGCAAAGACCCTATGAATCTTCCCGGCGTTGCCGCCACAGGAACCAATTTGGATGATTGCACCATCTGCGGCCTCTGTGAAACAGTTTGTCCAACCAGTGCAATTACCATGACCGAAAACGGCCCGCAAACTGATGGAAAAAAATGCAGCTGGTGTTCAGCGTGCGTCAAAGTCTGTAAAAGCAACGCTCGTCTGTTTACATCGCCGAAGGTTAAAGAAACCGCTGAGCGCCTGTTCACTAACTTTCAAGAACGCCAGGAACCGAAATGGTTTTTGCCTGCCAGAAAGTGATAGGACAATGAATATGAAAAGTGGAGGGGCAACTTGAAAACACAGTTATATAAGAGGTTTATTCATTTTTATGAAAAATTTCAAACGTTCTTCATCAGCCATCACCTGGCCGGGGCGGAGGACAACTTTGAAGCGGCTAAAATAAAACTGGTTCTGAGCTTTTTTATTACCTTTGCCCTTGTTACAATTACATTCCTGCCGTTCTTTTTTATATACCAGATTCCAATGTTCACCTATCTGAACATTAGCTTCTACATTCTCTATGCCATACCGTTTGTGCTATTGAAATACGGTCGTTCCTACGAAGTCCCCTCCTTCCTGTTTGCTGCTGTAGTGGTGCTGCATGCGTCCATGAACTCAATTTTCAACAACGGCCTGCTCACCCCCAACATCTCGGTGTGGTACTTTATTGCGGTTGCCTTTTGCGCCTACATCACCCGTCCCAGGTACATTTTATCCCTGGTTATTTTTATGTACGTCTGCCTTTCGGTAATTGACTGGCTCAAGTACAACGACAAACTATTTATCAACCCTCACTTTTCCGTAAAAGAGAATCTGGACGCCACCCCGTTCATCATGGTGCTGACCTTTCCACTTATTCTCAAGCTGCTCATTGAATACGTTCGCAGCAAACAAGACGCCATTGCCCAGGTAAAAGCCACTCTCTCCGAAAAAGAGAAGATCCTCGGTATTGTGGCCCATGACCTGCGCAACCCAATGGGAGGGGCAGTCAACTGTATTGAGATGAGCAAAAAAGCCATTGAAAATAATAATCCTGAAAATGCCTTTATGTTCCTTACGATGGCAGATAATACCGCAAGGATGGCTCTGGCTCACATGGAGGAGTTATTGGAACTTTCGAGCCTTCGGGAAAATTCCAGGCCCTTTCATCGACAGGCCGAAGATCTGGTTCCATTTATTCGTTCCATCGTTGATGTTTACGTTTTACAGGCAAAGAAAAAGCAAATTACGTTACGATTTGATCCCCAATCTTCAAAGGTATTCATATCAATGAACAAGCTCCGTTTCTCAAGACTGCTGGACAACGTAATTTCCAACGCCATCAAGTTTACCGGCGAAAACGGAAAAATTGATGTAAGCGTAACAGTAGACGGCAACAATGCACTGATCACGGTTAAAGACACGGGCATTGGTATCCCAAACCATCTTAAAGATACACTATTCGCTGAATACACCCCGTCCGCCCGAAAGGGAACCGACAATGAAACATCCACGGGACTTGGCATGTCCATCGCCAAAAAAATCATCACCCTCCATGAAGGCAAAATCTGGTTCGATAGCGAAGAGGGAAAAGGCACAACATTCTACATCCAGGTGCCCCGGCAAAAAAAATCTGCATCTCAAGATTGAACCCCTTGGGACACGGGGACGTTCCTGCTGCTTTTTTTACTGAGACATTGTTTTGGTGTAGTGAGCTGCTATGTATGGAAAGACATTCTGACCCGAAAAAGTAATTTCGCCTGAGGTCCAGGGGCCGGTGGAATTTGCGTTGGTTGTAAAGACTGATGATGTCTCTGTGTTGGTTTCAACTGCCCAGTTGTTTGAACTGATAAGATTGGCATCCATGTAATCCCACCAGAGGTTAGCCTCGTCCACATTAAAGGTACCGTTTCCCCCGGCATTCACACCACCGTACTCGGTAGTCCAGACCAGCTTCTTTGCTGTAAGGCAACTATCTATGTACCCCTTAAAATCCGCCAGTTTATGATCGTCAGCATAATAGTGAAATACATAACCTGTGTAAGGGTCATCGATGGGGTCGGCACATGCTTCATCGGGACGCTGACACCACTGCCTTGTGCCCGCAAGAAAAATACCGTCAGGGTCAATGGGACGCACTGCGGCAATAATATCCTCCATGTAGGTTTTAATATCATCCCAGCTCTGGGAGGTGGGTTCGTTCCACGGTTCATAAATTATATTAGGGGTGTCCCCGTAATCTTTAGCAAGCTGAACGTAAAATGCTTTGGCATTGGTCACATTCGAAGCGCCGATTACATGCCAGTTAATGATACAGTAAATACCATTGGCTATACACGCATCCATAACTGTCTTTACCCGGGAGTAGTCACCGGGATAGTTAGAACTTAGCAAAGGAATTCGAAGTGAAGCACCCTTCATCTGCCCGGTTCCTGTTCCCGACAGATTCTGCACAGCAGAAGCATTGTAAAATTTTCGTCCTTCATTATTCCAGTCATACAGAGACATGGCTGCAAACTGGACCGGTCTGCCGCACTGGTTAACAAGCTGTCCGTTACTGATGCGCAACTGACCGTGCCGGGCCACAGGTGTCGTGGTCGCATCACATGAGCCATTTACATCCGTATCATCAGAACCCGTATCTGTATCTGAAACTTTACCATAGGGATACGCTTCCAAAAGGCAGAAATTATAGGAGATCTCTCCATCAATTGTTCCGGGCACAAGCACTTCAAAGGAGTCAATGGCGGTTCCGTCAAAATAGGTACCTCCGTTATCCCAGCACTCCGTATTAAACGAATTCCAGGGTATGGATACACCGCCGGAACTCTCTATGATCGCGCACCACGAAACGGATCCGGCATTTATAACAGCACGAAGTTCGGTACCTCCATCATTTGACACATTTACATAAATGCCATCACCTTCAGGTACAACACTCAGAACAGCTGAACCGGCGGGGGCATCCTGATTCAGATTAAATCCTGCCTTTGCCAGGGAGGAATATTCCGCAATCAGATTACCACTTGCGCACAATGAATCTGCACCGTCAAAAGAGGCTGGTGTAATAGTGGCATACCCTTCGGCAATTGCATAGGCACTCCCATGCCATGGACCGGCAGTGACGTAGCCATCAACAACACTAAAGCCATAAGGGTCACTGTCAGAAGCAGTATCCGTAGCAGCATCTGTGCCCGTATCACTATTCGAATCTGAATCGGAATCAGTGTCCGTATCAGTGTCAGTATCCGTATCGCCCCCTGATTCCGTATCAACATCCTTTGAGGAAAGGTCATTAGAACAGGCGCCCGATGTTATCGCCGCAAAAGCCAGCAAAACTAAAAGAACACCATATAAAATACCCGGATTTTTCATAGAACCTCCATTGGCTAAGTTAAGGGGCAATAGTCAGTCTTTTAAGAAAATAATCACATATGCTATTTATTAAGAATTGATTATAAGCCTAAACTGTCACTGCTCACAGATATAGGTTACTATTTATGGATATGATTTGCAAAATATTTATTTTGGATTCAATAACCCAAACAGACTCTACTATCACTCAACGGGTTACATTGAGAAGCCGAGGCCCAGAGAGAAGGATACTCCCGGGCGATATTTGAAGGTGGTTTTGCCTCCTTGCACAAAATGGACGTACTGATTAAGGATGTTTTGTATTTTAAAGCTGGCGCCAAATCTGTCCCGGAATTTTTTCTTTATTACAAAATTCAGATATTGGAAAGGCTGCTCGTATGTGTCCGGCAGGCCGCTTGCTCCCACTTCGGAAATTCTTGCTCCAAATACGTTGTATAAAATTATGGCCGAAAATTTCTGATCAATATTGTCGTACCCAAGCTGTGCGTTTATTACATATGGTGATTGTCCCTGGAGGGGGCGTTTGTCCGAGGTTTGAATTCCTGCTTCAGTGAGCTGTACTCTCGAAAAAATGTATGAGGCGTTTCCTGCAAAATAGAAGTCGCTCAGCTTTTCTGTTATCCATGCAAAGCTTCTTTTTATGTCAAACTCCAGGCCAAAGTTTTTAGCGCTTTTTGCATTTCGCCAGGTCATTGCCGTTTGGGCTGCGGGGTCTATTGATACTTCTATGGGGCTGTTAAAGTATTTGTAAAAACCTCCAAAGGATAAAACGTTTCCTGACTCCCAAAACCAGTCCCAGCGCAGATCAAAGTTGTCTATTGTTGCACGCTTCAAGTCGGGGTTTCCGTAAAGGTCTCTACCTCCTGTAACATCATTAAATCTTGCTTCTGACAGCTCTCTGAACTCGGGTCTTGATACGGTTCTGCCATACCCTGCCCTTAAGACCATATCTTTTACAAAGGTCCAGTTGGCAGTTACTGCAGGCAATGGATCTACTGTCTTTAATTTTGCCTCTGTTACCTGAGGAGTCGGAGTAAAAAGCTCAAATGTTTTAACGCTCTGATCTGACTTTTCAATTCTTACTCCACCCATCAGTTTAAGTTCATCAAAGAGTTCCAAATCAACTTTTAAATATCCCGCAGCAATATTTTGTGATGCAGTATAGTTATCTGTTGGCTGGGTGGTTTCAAAAATCTCCATTCCTGCAAAGTCTCTATCTTCGGGGCCGTCCTCACCTTCGACCACCCATTTAAAAGGGCCGATAAATTCATCATTAAAGAGTTCGTGGGGATCATTTGACAACGGGGTGTCACCTGTTGAAGGAAAAGAATTTGATTTTTTTGTGTTAAAAGTAAACCGCCTTGTGTCTGACTCTCTATTTCTTATTGCAAAGGCACCACCAGTTGAAATTTTAAAATGTGTATTATTTTTAAAATCAAAAGGCATATTCAGATCAAACCCAATATCATGAGTTGTGTCTAAAAGATCACTGTAGAGCAGACTGTTGCCGTCAGGTCTGTTGGAGAGTTTCCATATACCATTTTCAGCATCCTCAAGATCGTACCGTGCCTGACGTCTTAATGGTTCATCCCGTGTGGCTCTCGAATATGTATAACGCCAGTCGATACCAAGATTATGAAGAGGTTCTAAAACATGTTCACCAAGAAGCTGCTGTGAAAAAAGCTGTCGCTCAACCCATCTTATTCTTAAAACTCTTATATCGGTATCAACATCCCTGTTATGGCCTTCGTACCATCTTGTCATATTGTCCGAAATTCTGTTAATCATTGTGGTGCTTCTGATTTTATGATTTTTTGAAAACTCCAGACCCAGCGCTAAAAAAGCTGCGGTTTTAACTGTATTGGTTGTATTTTCAAATGAGTAGCTGTGAAAAGGCTCCATGCCGTTTGCACCCATATTATAAACAGTATACTCCTGCTCTAAACTTTCCCAATCATTGTCATACATCCCGCTGGCAAGAACTCCCAGCTTGATTTTGCGAAGCTTAAAGGTGTTTCCTATGCTTACTGATGCACCAAATCCAGGTGGTACTGTCTCTTTATAAGACTTCCACTGTTTAGGCATTGACTCTCCGAGCCGCTCAATATCTTCAAGGGTAAACCCTGGATTTATAAGATCACCTTCAACAAGTTTCTGATCTTTTGTGGCCTTTACAAATTCGGGATCAAGATCTCTGAAGCCACCGTCAACACCAAGCCAGTCTGTGGTGCCGCTTACAGATTTCCAGCCATCTGAAAAAGTAGTACCCGTAACAATCTCTCCGCTTAAAGAGACATCAAAAAGAAACTTTTTAGGATAATTGCGACTTCGCAGCATCACAACACCACCGCCAAACTCACCGGGCATCTCAGGGCTGTACGACTTTTGAATCACAACACTCTCAAGCATACCAGATGGAAACATATCAAGGGGTATAACACGCCTTTCGGGCTCGGGACTCGGAAGCATGGCACCATTAAAAAGTGTAGAAGAATATCTCTCACCAAGACCTCTCACATAAACGTATTTGCCACCAACAACTGTAATCCCCGTAACCCTCTTAAGGGCGGATGCGGCGTTTGAGTCACCTGTTTTAGCCATCTGCTCAGCACCAATCACATCCTCAACATGTGATGATTCCTGGCGCTCTTCCATAAGCTTTGCACTGCCGCCTTCAATCTTTGGGGCTGAGACAACATAATCTGCAAGGGTAACTCCAAGGGGTGTGGCATCAATATTAAGAGTTGTTATCTCATTCTCTTTTACCAAAACGTCTTTTTTAGAAATGGTCGTAAAATCCTGATGAAGAAAAGATAAATCATAGGTGCCTACGGGAAGCTCAATTTTATATTTTCCATTTTCATCTGTTTGAGTCTCTCCGTTTATACCTCTCACAAATATCTTCATCCCTTTTACAGGCTGCCCTGTCTCTTCATGAAGAACCACTCCCTCGATAAAAGAGAGAGGCAGATCTGTATTTTCAATATCAAGAACAGGTGTATTCTCTTTAGATAACTCGATATCGCTTCTGATAACATTTCCATCTTTATCAACCCTTGCAACAACCTCAACGGTTTTACCGGCAACAACATCAAAGTCACCAAGGTCAGCAACTTTGTCACCCCCTAAAAAAATAAGAAGATTGTGGTGACCGCTGTTCAATTCAATTTCAAAAACTCCATCTTTTGTCTCCACGACACTTTGAGGTTCCTGCTGGCTGAAAATCCTTGCGTTTGAAATAGGAAGATTATCTTCGGCCGAAAAAATAACACCCTTAACAAGTCCCTTTGAATCACCATTTATCTCATCTGCAAAAACAGTGGCCGAAATAAGAAGTAAAGAAAAAACAATAATAAGAGTTTTCATAATGTGATCATCCTTAATGAAAATTATTCGCACTGCCAGCCACTATGTCTGCACTGCTCAATGGCACGTCGCAGCTCAACTGCTTTGTCAAAATATTTGGAGTCCCTGATTTTAGAAAGATACAGATCTGCATTTACAAAATCTGAAATTTTAAAAAATGAGTAGGCAACAGCATATAAAATAGAATCATCTTTTAAAAGATCCAGTCTTTCAAGCCTGTCAACCATTAATGCAATCTCTTCAAACTGGCCGGTTTCAACAAGTATACCTGCACGCTGTTTAATCTTTGTTTTCTGATCAGATATTTTCTTATTTAACTGTAAAGCCTGATAATACTGGCCGTGACGTCTGAACAGTTCCGCAGCATCAAGCAAAAACATCTCATTGTCTTTTTCATTTTCAAGATAGGCCTGCTGAAAAAGTCTGGCAGCTACAAGCTCCTGGCCATTTTTAACATAGGCCCTTGCAAGCTGAGCAGTAAGTTCATTTTTATCTGGATATAAAAGCCTTGCGGCCTCAAGAACAATAATTGCTTTTTGAGGCTCTCCTCCTCTGATAAATGCCTCAGACATTGCTGTGTAATTTTCAGCAGTAACTTCATCATTTGAAAGATACTTCTCGGCCAGAATAATTGCTTTCTGAAAAAGTTTTGCATCTATATAAAGAAGTATTCTGTTTTCCTGAAGCTGCCTGTCGTCGGGAAACTTTTTAATACCTTCATCAAGAGTATCAAATGCGGCGGCAAAATTATTAATCCTGAACCATGCATTTGCCTTAAGCAAAAAAGAGGCGGCATGGTGATCTGCAGCGCTTTTACCCTTCTCAAGATACTCAATACTTTTCTGGTAATCGTTAAGCTTGTAAAAAATCTGTCCCAAAAAAAGATAAACCATCTTGTCTTTAACACCGTTTTCAACAGACTTTAAAAAAGCGTCTTTTGCACTCTCAACATTTTCAAGGGACATATGGGTTATACCGAGGAGAAGGTAATAATCAGACTTGTCTATTGTTGTTTTGGAAATATCAATATCTGACAGCACAGCTAAAGATCTGTCAAAGTGCTTATCCTTTATAAGCACACGGGCAATATCAAGGGTATCAACATCAATTTCGCCATCAAAATTTTTTTTATCTTTTGCTCCCGCATCTATACTAATAAAATTAACCCCGGTAAAAAATATAAATATAATAAATAACTTTTGTAACATTTTATTACTCACTTAAACTAAAGGGAATTCTTCTTCTGGCCCAGGTTTTAACCGCTTTTCCGTTATAATATGCAGGTGAAAATTTCAGACTTTTAGCCCACGCAACAGTCACTGTATCAAAAGTTCCAACAGGTTCTGATTCTAAAACTTTTACCCTCTCAACAGCTCCTGCCGCATCAATAAGCATGTTTATCAAAACATATCCTTCGATATTTTTCTGTCTGGCTCTTGGGGGGTATTCTAAATTTCCTTCGTACAGAGGTTTGGGAATTACATCAACTGACTGTGTTGTCATAACAACATCATTTACAGCCTGTTCACCGATAAGTTTATCAACAGCATCATCCATACCGGTGGTCTCAAACCCGGGAAGGTCAAAACTCAAACCTGATATAGCTGAAGAGATAACAGGTCTTGGAACATTTTGTGAGGTGGTTTTATTTTTCTTTTTCTGTTCGGTCTTTTTACGCTTTTTCTTTTTAGGAGGTGTTTTTTTATTAGAAGTAATCATCTCCTTGTACTCTGTTTTATTTTCGTGTTTTTTAGGAACAATACTATTCATAACAAGTACAAGAACCATAACCCCCGCACTCCCGACAACCATCATAATGATCCCGGCAATAAATCTGAGTATCCGCTCTTTTTTTGAAAACAGTTCCATATTAACTTAACCAGCCTCTTTTTCCGTGGCCACACCAATATCTGTTGCCCCTGCAAGACGGCACTGGTCAACTGCTTCAACAAGTTTTTCCGCAGGAACAAGCCTGTCAGTAATTACAAGTATCTGACCCGATGCACCGCTTTTCATGAGATCTCTCACACGACTTTGAAGCATCCATGGTTTTACCGGCTGACCTTCAATATAAATATTTCCCTGTCTGTCCAGCTGAATTCGTATTGACTTTGTGGATGCTGATGTTGCACTGGCTGCTCCCGGTCTTTCAATATCTATCTTCATATCTTTTACAAAAGTTGTAGATACCATAAAGAAAATCAACAGAATAAACACCATGTCAATAAGGGGGGATATATCAAGAGCTGCGGAATTATCACGTTTTTTAAGACATCTCACAAGACACCTCCATTTAGTTCAATATTCTTAAGAGCGCTGTTTTGTTCAGCGTCAATTGAGACAACAATTTCTTTAATTTTCTGCATATCAATTTCGAGGGCGCGTTTTTTCTGGTCCATAATTTTACCAATTAAAAGACCGGGAATTGCCACAACAAGACCCATCTGCGTTGTAAACAGCGCAAGAGAGATTCCTCCGGCAATTCCGCCCGATTGAGAAAAAAGTGTCATATCTCCAAGTGAATCAAAGGTTTCAATCATTCCTGACACTGTTCCAAGAAGCCCAAGCAATGGTGCCACCGCAACAATTGCTCTTGTTAAAATAGAATATTTATCCATCTCAACATTAAATGATCCAAAGACAGCATCAATTCTGTTTTTAATATCTCCAACACCGGGCTTAATCTCTCCTGCAGCCGCATAAACAGCTTTTAAAATAATGCCACTCCCTTTTGGCAGCTCACCACTAACGGCTTTAGAGACAGCAATTCTTAAATTGATTAAACTGCCTCTTCTTAAAGTGTAAATTCTAAACCCGATGCAGAACCATAAAATCATTGCAAGAATAATAAGGGGAAACATTACAAATCCGCCGCTTGCAAGGTAGTCAGTTATTCGTTCATAATAACCGGGAGTCATACAACTGCTCCTGCCGGATTATTATCAATCGAAGGAACAACACCCTCTTTCTTGGAAGTTTTGCCCGAAACTGTTTTTTTACCTTTACGCAAATCATCCTTATTGATTACCTGAAGAGCCGCCCTCTCCATGGCATCCATAATTGCATTGGCTCTGCCGCTTAACAGTGTACCAATTAATAGTGTTGGTATTGCAACTATAAGTCCAAGCTCTGTAGTAACAAGAGCTTCAGAAATACCACCGGATAAAAGTTTGGGATCACCTGTTCCATGCTCTGTAATAATGTCAAAAGTAGAGATCATACCGGTAACTGTCCCAAGAAGTCCAAGCAATGGTGCCACTGAAGCAGCGACAAGAATTGAAGTTCCAAATCTCTCAACAGAGGGTGTCTGATTTAAAATTGCTTCAGAAACTATATCATCAAGTTTCTCTCTGTCTTTATGAAGATTATTTAAAGTAGCCAGAAGAACCGACGCGGTAGCCCCTTTTGCCTTTTTACAGTAAGCAACAGCCTCATCAATTTTATTTCCATCAACAAGTTTTCCTATTTTTTTGATTAACGACTCTGTTCGTCTTCCGGCCATTGTAAGAATAATTATTCTCAGTAAAACCATAATCAGTGCAATTATACCAAGCCCGACAATGATCCAGGCAATCACCCCACCACTGTCAACAATCTCTCGCCATGTTTTATCTGCTTTGT
>JAFGVO010000353.1 GCA_016937935.1 Deltaproteobacteria bacterium
CGGGAGCTTCGTGAAATTCTTGACTGGCAGATTCGTCCAAGACTTCTCTCTGTGGAGGGTGTGGCTGATGTTAACTCCCTTGGAGGTGAGGTTAAAAGCTTTCAGGTAATTCCCAACCCCGAAAAGTTATTATCTTATGGTCTTTCAATAAATGACATCACTGAGGCCATTCAAAAAAATAATGACAATGCGGGTGGTGACAGATTCACACAGAATGACGAGGTGATTCTCATAAGATCTGTGGGGCAGCTTAAAAAGATGGAAGACATAAATGACATTACTGTTGCCACAAGAAACAATGAGCCTATTCTTCTTAAAAGTGTTGCAGAGGTAAGCGAAGGAGCCCTTGTTCGTTTTGGAGGAGTTACACGTAACGGACATGGGGAAGGTGTTCAGGGAGTGGTTTTGAACCGTCGTGGTGCAAATGGAAGGGCAACTGTTGCAGGAGTAAAAAAAGCTCTTGAAGAGATTAAGAAAAGTCTTCCTGAGGGTGTTACCATAAAACCATTTTACGACCGCTCAAACCTCATTGACGCTGCGGTTTCCAATGTGGAGTTGTCACTTATTGCGGCTGTCATTCTTGTTCTTGTGGTACTGTTTATTTTTCTTGGAAATATCAGAAGTGCCCTTACAACGGGAATGATTCTGCCCCTTACAGTATTTGCAACTTTTGCGGTAATGAAGAAAATAGGCATCACAGCAAACCTCATGTCCCTTGGAGGTCTGGCAATTGCCATCGGAATTTTAGTTGACTCGGCTGTTGTGATGGTTGAAAATATTCACTCTCAGGTAGCAATAAAAGATAAAAACACAACAATACTCCACCTTGTATTTCGCTCCGCAACAGAGGTTGCTGTTCCTATTATTATCGGTGTTATTATTATTGTTGTCTCACTTATACCCATTGCAACATTGACTGGTCTTGAGGGTAAACTCTTTGCACCTCTTGCTATTACTGTTGCAATTGCTGTGCTATGCTCCCTTGTTTTTTCGTTAACTGTTATTCCTGTTCTGGCAACACTGTTAATGACTAAAATCAGCAACAAAGAGAGTCGACTCCAGGCCATTGGAATTGCACTTTACCGTCCCGCAATCAGATTTGCACTGGCCCGTAAAAAGACAATGTTTACCTTGGCCGGTGCTGCACTCGTTTTAACAGGTGTTGTCTTTTTCTTTATCGGACGTGAATTTCTTCCATATCTTGATGAAGGAACAATTGTTGTGCAGACTGAAAAGCTTCCAACAATATCCCTTGAAAAATCAATGGAGGGTGACACTGCTATTCAGAAAGCCCTTATGAAATTACCTGAAATTACAGGAATGGTCTCCCGGGTGGGTTCTGACGAACTGCGCCTTGACCCCATGGGGTTTAACGAAACAGATGCATTTTTAATAACAAAACCAAGGTCACAGTGGGATGCTAAAAGCGTTCCCGAACTCCATGAAAAAATGCGAAAGGTTCTTGATGATTTTCCAGGGGTTGATTACGGTTTTACCCAGCCAATTGACATGCGTGTTTCAGAGATGCTCACAGGTGTAAGAGCTGCTGTTGCCCTTAAACTTTACGGAGACGACCTTGAAAAACTCGATTCAATAGGCAGTAAAATAGTTTCGTTAGTTTCGGGAATAAATGGAAGTGTTGATGTTTTAAAAAGCAAGTTGACAGGCCAGCGTTACCTCAACATTGAAATGCGTTACGATGTCATGAAAAGGGTGGGAATATCCGCCATTGACATCAATTCTCTGGTTTCAACTGCAATCGGCGGCGAAGTTGTTTCTGATGTGGCAAGCGGAAATCGCCGTATTCCTATTCTGGTACGCTATCCTAAAGAGAGCCGGGATTCCGCAATGGCAATGGGTAACATTCTTGTGGACGCCCCCTCAGGAAGCAAAATACGTCTCTCGGAACTGACAAATATTACCGAGGTTGACGGACCTGTTCAGATAAAAAGAGAAAACGGAAAACGACAGGTTGTTATTCAGGTAAACGTTAATGGAAGAGACGTTGTAGGCTTTGTTGATGAAATCAGACAAAAAGTGGATTCCAAAATAAAACTTCCACCGGGATATTTTATCACCTACGGCGGACAGTTTGAAAATCAGCAGCGTGCGGCTTCACATCTGGCCCTGGTAATACCTCTTACAATCTTTGTTATTCTGTTAATACTGTTTTTAACATTCCAGTCACTTAGGCAGGCTCTTGTAATTTTATTTAACATTCCACTGGCCATGATCGGAGGTGTTTTTGCACTGTTTTTTACGGGCCTGTATCTGTCTGTTCCCGCATCCCTCGGGTTTATTGCCCTATTAGGTATAGCAGTCGAAAACGGTGTGGTGATGCTCAGCTTTTTTAACCAGTTAAGGGAGAGGGGCATGAGTATTGAATCTGCAGTAATAGAAGGCAGTGAAAAAAGACTTCGACCGATTTTAATGACATCACTTCTGACAATTCTCGGGCTGGTTCCCCTTCTCATCTCAACAGGACCGGGCTCAGAGATTCAAAAGCCTCTGGCCGTGGTAGTTGTGGGAGGTGTTTTTACATCAACGGCACTGACATTGATACTGCTTCCAATCTTTTATGCATGGGTAGAAACCTGGGCAGAAAACAGAGCTGCGGCACAAAGACAGCTGCGAATGGAAAAAAAAGCCGCTTCACTTAACCCGGCACCTGTTACAGGAGAGTAAAAATGAAATGTTTATCATTAGTTGTAAATAAGTCAAAACAAGATGAGATCCTCTCAATATTGAGGGCAACCCCCCAGGTAACAGCATACACAATCTTTCACGGAGAGGGACACTACAGAGGCAGTGTATCAATATTTGAATCCGCAGATGATGAAGTAATGGGCTATGTACCAAGAATAAGAATAGACCTTCTCCTTGCGGACAACCTTGTAGATGAAGTATTAAACAAATTAAAAGAGTGCCGAAAATCCGCCACAAGCTTCGGCATCTACTGGATAACCCCAATAGACAAAGTGGGCGAACTGTAAGATTTTCAAACTTGCCGAAACATCCTTTAAATCTATGCTGGAGGGGAACTTTTATTTAGGGGATCTTTATAGGGGAATCTTATTCACTTCGTAACCGGCGGCTGTCCATGCTTCAATGCCTCCTTCAAGAACTGTGACATTTTCAAATTCATGGTCCATTAAAATATCGTAGGCACTGGCACTTCGCACCCCTTTACGGCAATACAATACAAGCACATCATACGAGGGTATTTCGTCCAGGCGGTCTTCCAGTAAATCCCATGGAATAATTAACGACTCACCAATCTGACCAAGATCATAAAACTCCTCATCAACAACATTCATAAGTACCACGTCCCGGTCTGAAGAGAGCAGCATGGAGAGTTCTTCAGATGAAATAGTCGATTTAAGGGTCAGCTCAGCACTGCTTTCCGTTGTGCTGTCAGAAGTGCTGTCCGTTGTGCTGTCAGAAGTGCTGTCCGTTGTGCTGTCAACATTTGCCAACGTATCTAAATCATCACTCTTTTTGTTTGAAACAGTTCCGCATGCCACTATCGGCAGCAACAGAAAAATTAGTACTGCTCTAAAATAAAGTCTCATCTTTTGCATAACCCCTTCATGGTATTTATACCGTAAATAACTTTCATGAAACAATACATCCACTTTGCATTTGATTCAAAGTTAATTTAACAACCACACATGTAATATTATTTATTAAAAGACTTCCAAAAATACAGAGGCTGAAGTTTATTCATTTTCTATTAAAAAACGGAACATATTTTTTATCTTCACTTGTAATATGACAGAGCCACCAGTTTTTTAAAAACAGCTCTAAAAGAGAAAATATTGGTTCAATTATATCAAAATCACTTCCTTTAATTTTATGAAAATATATTGTGTTAATAACTCCTACAACAGAGC
>JAFGVO010000354.1 GCA_016937935.1 Deltaproteobacteria bacterium
ACGTTTAGATCTTTTACCATCTGTTTTATTACCTGGAGCTGCTGATAATCTTTTTTTCCAAAAAAGGCGCTGCACTCTCCAATTATGTTAAACAGTTTTAAAACTACTGTGGCCACTCCATCAAAGTGATTTTCTCTTTTTGCTCCGCACAGGCCGTCTGTTATTTTTTTTACGGATACTACAGTTAATGCTCCGTCACCGTACATGTCTTTTACTGTTGGGATAAAAACCAGATCCACATTCATTTTTTTTAGTTTTAGGAGGTCCTCTTCAATGGTTCTCGGGTATTTGTCAAAATCTTCGTTTGGTCCAAATTGTGTTGGATTTACAAAAATGCTTACAACTGTAAAGTCAGTCGCACTTGATGCCTCTTCAACAAGTTTTAAATGTCCCTCGTGAAGTGCACCCATTGTTGGTACGAATCCTACGGTTTTGCCATTCATGCGGATTGCATCTGTTATCTCTTTGATTTTTAGGGGTGAATTTTCTGTTTTCATCTCTTTTTTATCTCGGTTGTATGTTCTTCTGAGGGAAAACTTCCATCATTAACTTCATCTGCATAATTGATAATCGCGTCTCTTATATCATCAGCTAACGTGGCAAACCGTTTTAAAAACTTTGGTTTAAACCTGTCGTTTATTCCTAAAAGATCATATCCAACCAGCACCTGACCGTCACAGTGAGGACCGGCGCCGATTCCTATTGTTGGAATATTTAACAACTCTGTAATTTCCCCTGAGAGCGCTCCTGGAATACCTTCAAGCACCAGAGCAAAAGCTCCGGCCTCTTCAATTGCCTTTGCATCTTCGATAATCCTGTCACGCTCTGTTTTTGTTTTGCCTCTGGTTTTAAATCCTCCAAATGCATGAACAGACTGGGGAGTCATTCCCACATGACCGATTACCGGAATATCCGCATCCACAATTGCTCTGACTGTTTTTGCAATATTTTTTCCACCCTCAATTTTAACAGACTCGGCCCTGCCGTCCTGTATGAGCCTTGCTGCAAATTCAACGGTTTTTTCTATTGAAACTTTATTACCCATAAAGGGCATATCCGCACAGATATGGGCTCTTTTTGTCCCTCTCGAAACAGCTCTTGTATGATAAATAATATCCTCAACTGTTACAGGTATTGTTGTTGTGTGCCCCTGAATAACCATGCCAAGGGAGTCACCAACAAGAAGAACATCTATCTTTTGAGTCTGATCAAAAAGTGCTGCAAAGGTGGCGTCATAGGCTGTTGCCATGACAATTTTTTTACCTTTTTTTTTGGCAGCTGAAAGTATTGGAACGGTTATTTTCTTTACGGTTTGTTCTGTTGACATATCATTCTCTCTTTTTTTGCTCTCTTTTTTTGCTGCCAAAATTATTTAAATCTCAGGGTGCATATCGTCCGGGTGTGCAGCCTGTGGCAGAGGAGACAGCTCTTTCAAGGGAGCCCAGGAGTTCCTGCTTTTTAGAAACAATCCCTTTAAAATTCTGATAAGGCGAGGAAAGATCACATTTAACAGCAACAGAAATTTGAGGATTTTTTTCTACAGCTTCAATAGCTGTTTTAATTAGAATTGTCTCAAACTCTTCCATTGTTTTGGGATTAAACATTACAATGGCGATATTGGCCAGGCTTGTAAATAATCTCCATGCCTCCTTTACCGAGTCTGTCTGAACACTTCCGCCCAGAAGTGAATATGTACCATTCCACACTTCAATAATTCCATTTGTATTAACATATTGTGAATCAAGATTATTTAAAAATAATGAGAGTTGTTCAATAACATCAGTCGCCAGATCTTTTGAAATATTGCTTCCCTCTTCAATTGCAACTGAGGTTTTGTAAGGCCCGTAGCCTGCGGCACCTAAAGCTGTTAGAAGTATTTTAATGTTAACATTAAAACTTTGGGGTGGAATAATTTTTGAATACTCAATCAGATATTTTGCAGCTGCAGCATTTGAAACAGGATTTTTATTATCAACAATAATTTTAACAGCATTTTTTTGACTCCCTCCAGTCTCACCCGCAGCAGTTTCAGTATCATCCTGTAAAATTGAACATATGGCCACTATCGCTTTTTCCTCGTCATTCAGAAAACTCTTTGATGAAAGTTCGGCTGTGGCCTTGCTGCAATCCCCGTTTGAAAGCAGAAGTTTAAAATCTGTCTCAGCTGCTTTTTGAGGAGCACCGCACCCGGCGCAAATAAAAAATGTTGAAATTAAAAAAACTATTAAATTAATTTTTTTCATATTTACTCTTCAAGTCTTAAAATTGTTTCATCAATTTTTTCAATCATCTCTTTTGCTTTTTCAGCTTTTTCAGCCTCTTTTTTAATAACTTCCTCAGGCGCGTTTGCAATATATTTTTCATTGGAAAGTTTTTTAGAAGCCTGCTCAAAAGTTTTATTCTGTTTTTCACGCTCTTTTTTAAGACGTTCGAGTTCTGCTTTTTTATCAATAACTTCGTTTAAAGGAACAACTATCTCAATTCCATTTACAACAATCGTGGCAGATGAATTATCAGTATCCGTATCCTTTGAAACAACATCTATGGATTTTGTCTTTGCCAGACTCTCTATTTTTGAATAATGTGTTTCAACAAACTGCTTAATCTCAGTATCCTCTGATTTTATTTTTACTGAAACTCTCTTTGAAGGGGGAACATTGTACTCTCCTTTGATTGTTCTGATTCCGGTTATTATATCCATCAGCAGTGAAGCCTCTTTTAGGGCAGCCTCATCATAAACCCCATCTTTTAGCGTTGGAAATTCTGCAACCATAATGCTTTTTGGAGCATCTTCAGCCTTTGGAAGTTTCTGCCATAAAATTTCGGTAATATATGGCATGAGAGGATGAAGAAGTCTAAATGATACGTCCAGAGTATGTCTTAAAACAGCCTTTGCACTCTCTTTTTCTTTTGAATCCTCACCGCTGAAAACAGACTTTGACAATTCAATATAGACACTGCACAGATCATTCCAGAAAAAATGGTAAAGTGAAGATACAACATCTCCGACTTTAAAATTTTCAAGACCCGTATTAACCGCTTCAATAACTTCATAAAGTCTTGAGAGAATCCACCTGTCTGCAAGAGTCTCGGGTTTAATAAGCGTATTTTCAACACTCATGCCTTCAAGATTCGGAAGTGAAAACCCAAGGGTTGCCTGCCATATTTTGTTGCAGAATTTTCTGTTGCTTTCAACCCTTTCAACTTTAAACTTAATATCCTGATCCTGACCCGTATATGAAGCCAGAGTATAACGCAGGGCATCTGTTCCCGATTTTTCAAACCCGTTTGGAAAGTGCTCCTTCTGATATTTTATCGCACTTAAGATCTCTTTTTCCGGAAGTGTAAGTCCTTTTGTTTTTTGAACCATATTATCAAAAGAGATGCCGTCAACCACATCAAGGGGATCAATCACATTCCCTTTGGATTTTGACATCTTGTTACCGTCCTGATCCCTTACCATTGGGTGAAGAAGCACCTTTTTAAAAGGAACATCTCCCATAAATCTTATTCCCATCATCATCATTCGCGAAACCCAGAAGGTAATGATATCATAACCAGTCTCAAGAACACTTGTGGGGTAAAAAGTTTTCAGCAGATCGCTGTTTTCAGGCCAGCCCAAAGTTGAAAAGGGCCAGAGGGCACTTGAAAACCAGGTGTCCAGAACATCATCATCCTGTCTGATATTTTTACTTCCGCATTTTGAACAGACAGACGGAGTCTCTCTCGAAACTGTTACCCCGTCACAATCCCTGCAATACCACGCGGGAATTCTGTGACCCCACCAGAGCTGTCTCGAAATACACCAGGGCATTTTAGGCTCAAGCCATCCAAAGTAGCGGTGCTGCTGATGAACGGGGGTAAATGTAGTCTTTCCATCATTAACAGCGTCAATGGCATCCTGTGCCAGTTTTTCGGTATTTACAAACCACTGCAAAGAGAGTTTTGGTTCAACAACAGTTCTGCATCTCTGGCATCTGCCAGGAGCATAGGTATGATCTGCCCTGCCCCTTGCCAGTCCCAGTTTTTCTATTGCCTCTTTTACCTTTTTACGGGCTACAAAGCGGTCAAGGCCCGCAAACTCTCCGCCATTTTCATTTATAGTGGCGTCATCGTTCAAAATATCAATTGAATCAAGGGAGTTTCTGATTCCGCACTCAAAGTCATTTGGATCATGGGCGGGAGTTACCTTGACGGCACCGGTTCCCATTTCGGGATCCGCCAGGAGAGCATCTGCAACAATGGGGAATTTTCTGTTCTGAAAGGGGTGAATAACATTTTTACCGACAACATCTTTATAACGATCATCATCAGGGTGAACAACAACTGCAGTATCACCAAGCATTGTTTCTGGACGCGTTGTTGCTACAACTATCTCCCCTCCACCCTCAATTTCATATGCAAATGACCACATCTCTGCAGCTTCTGGCTCGTCTCTGTCAACTTCAACATCAGACAACGCTGTCCTGCATGAGGGGCACCAGTTAATCAATCTGTTGTTTCTGGAGATTTCACCTGATTCATAAAGCTGAACAAAGGCCTCTTTTACAGCCGCACTTAGACCCTCGTCCATTGTAAAACGCTCACGCTCCCAGTCCAGAGAGACGCCCATGCGTTTTAACTGCTCGGTAATCCGGTTTCCGTACTGCTCTTTCCACTGCCAGATTCGCTTTATAAAATCTTCACGCCCAAGCTCATGGCGGTCTGTACCTTCATTTTTAAGCTGACGCTCCACAACCATCTGGGTTGCAATTCCTGCATGATCAGTCCCCGGGACCCAGAAAGTATTAAAACCCTGCATCCTGCGCCATCTTATGAGCATATCCTGAATTGTAACAGTCAGCGCATGGCCCATATGAAGAGCCCCTGTGACGTTTGGAGGGGGAATAACTATACAGTAGGATGGCTTGTCGGATTTTTCTGCTGCGTGAAAAAAACCCTCATCCTCCCAGAATTTATAAATTTCTTCTTCAATTACATCCGGTTCAAAAGTTTTAGGAAGTTTAATATTATCAAATTGTGCCATTGGTTCCTCCAAAAGGGGGGTAGAATTAAAACCCTCATAAGCGGGTATCAATATTTGTATGACTTTTCAATATTTATAATCAATATAGTTTGCAAATTATGCCACAAAAGTAACGCATGTTAACTCTATGGTTATTTAATGAATATTAATATTAAAAACTCATGATTAATAGGTGATTATATGTGCAGTTTGTGTATAGTCCACATGAACTTTTTTTAATAAGAATTTACATATTTTGAAAATAATAAATGGAGAAGATTTATGGATGAAATGAAGATGTCGGAATCGATTCAAAAAGATAAAAGTGACAACGGCGATTACGGTGCTGAAAAGATTAAAGTGCTGCACGGTCTTGAGGCTGTACGTAAAAGACCCGGTATGTATATTGGTAATGTTGAATCCCCAGAAGGGCTTCATCACATGGTATACGAAGTTGTTGATAATGCCATTGACGAACATCTCGCAGGATACTGTGATACCATAAAAGTAAGAATTCTTTTTGACGGCAGCGTTTCTGTAGAAGACAACGGCAGAGGTATCCCTACGGATCTCCATACAGAGGAAAACCGTTCTGCTGCAGAAGTTGTTATGACAGTTCTACATGCAGGGGCAAAATTCTCTGATGAATCCTACAAGTATTCCGGCGGACTTCACGGTGTGGGTGTATCTGTTGTTAACGCTCTTTCTGAATTTGTCTCCCTCGAAATCTGGAAGAATGGTTCTGCCTGGTACCAGGAGTACTCGAAAGGTGATCCCACTTCTGAATTTAAAATGACCGGAGCAACAACTAAAAGGGGAACAAAAATAACTCTAAAGCCCGACCCGGAGATTTTTCCTTTTACGGATTTTTCATTTGATACTTTATCCACAAGATTAAGAGACCTCTCATTTTTAAATGCGGGTGTAAGAATTATCATCACTGATGAGCGTGGAGAAAAAAAGAAAGAACACGAATTTTACTACGAGGGCGGTATTAAATCCTTTGTAGAGCATTTAAGTAAAAACAAGACTGCCATTCACGAAGAGACAATTTTTATCTCTGATTCGAGGGATGATATAATTGTTGATGTGGCTTTTCAGTGGAATGATTCATATCAGGACACAATTTTCTGTTATACAAATGCCATTTATAACAGGGACGGCGGAACCCATCTGACCGGTCTCAAATCCGCACTGACCAGAACCCTTAACAACTGGGCGGTTGAAAACAAACTTATCAAAGAAAATCAATCTCCATTGTCCGGAGAGGATGTCAGAGAGGGTCTTGTATCGGTAATTGCAATCAAACACCCTGACCCCTCTTTTAATAATCAGCCCAAAGAGAAACTCATCAACAATGAGGTTAATGGAATAGTTCAAAATATTATCAATGACAAACTTGGACAGTATTTTGAAGAAAACCCAAAAATTGCCCGGATGATTCTCGACAAGGCAATCAGGGCGGCAAGGGCCAGAGAGGCCGCGAGAAAAGCCAGAGAGATGGTTAACCGCAAAGGCATACTTGAAGGGGCATCACTTCCGGGAAAACTCGCTGACTGCCAGTCCAGAAGCCCACAGGAGTGTGAAATCTACATAGTGGAGGGAGATTCTGCGGGTGGTTCGGCCAAACAGGGCAGAGAACGCAAAAATCAGGCTATTTTACCTCTAAGAGGAAAAATTCTTAACGTTGAAAAAGCACGACTTGACAAGATGGTAGTTTCTGAAGCTATTACCAACCTTATAACAGCCCTTGGCACTGGAATCGGTGAAGATTCATTTAATTACGAAAAACTCCGTTATCACAAGGTTATAATCATGACAGATGCTGATGTTGACGGGGCACATATCAGAACACTTCTTCTCACATTCTTCTTCCGTCACATGAAGCCCCTTATCGAAAAGGGTAACCTTTTTATAGCACAGCCACCTCTTTACAGATTGCGAAAAGGAAAAAGAGACTCCTACATTAAAGATGAGTCGGCCTTTGTTGAATTTCTTATATCATCAAGTTCTGACAACCTTACTTTACTTGATGAAAATGGTGATACTGTACAGAAATCAATCACAGAAGATGCCATTAGAGTTTCAAGAAACAGACAGATGATTTTAAAAAGGATTGATCAGTTCAGTGATTCAAAAATTGCAGCCCACTTCAGCAGAGGTGGATATGATCATCACATTCTTGAAGATGAAGAAAAGACAAAAGAGATGGGACAATATCTCTGTAAAAAAATAAACCTGCGGGATGAAGCTGTTCAGGTTATGCACGATGACAATCACGGAGGATTTGCCCTGAGGGTTGACAGGGGGGGAGCTGACGGAAACACTCAGCTTATAAATTTTGATTTTCAGCTGTTTTCATCTTCTGAATATAAAGAGCTTTTAAAGACTCAGCCGTCAGTAGATGCATATGGTAAAGGTTCACACAAACTTAAGATAAATGAAGATATTGTTGAGATAGAGACTCTTGATGAACTTTGGCCAATGGTACAGGAGTCATCACAAAAAGGTCTGAATGTTCAGCGTTATAAAGGTTTGGGTGAAATGAATCCTGAACAGCTGTGGGATACAACAATGAATCCCGATACACGAACACTGCTCAGAGTGACCCTCGAAGATTTTGCAAGTGCTGACGAAGTATTCTCAGTTCTTATGGGAGATGAAGTTTCATTAAGACGTACATTTATTGAGGATAACGCACTGTCAGTACAAAATCTGGATGTTTAGACATGACAATGCCAAGAGAGAGTTTCGGATCTAAACTGGGATTTATCGCAGCAGCTTCAGGCTCGGCTGTGGGACTTGGCAACCTTTGGAAATTTCCATACATAACCTGGGAAAATAATGGCGGTGCTTTTGTTCTTGTGTATCTTGCTGCAGCTCTAATGCTTGGCCTTCCCATTATGATGGCTGAAATTTTTATCGGCAGAACAGCAAAGTTGAGCGGAGCTCCGGCATATAAAAAACTTGGCGGAAACAAGTGGTCAAAATTAGGATATCTCGGTGCCGCTGCAGGGGGAATAATTCTCTCATATTACATGGTAATTGCAGGGTGGTCCATTCGATCTTTTTTTCAATGTCTCAACTGGTCTTTTACAGGCTACGTACAGCCTGATTCCAAAGAGTTTGGGGACTTTCTTGCTGACAGCAGAGCACAGATTCTTTTAACTCTCGCATTTACACTTGTTAACGCTTTTATTATTTTTTTAGGTGTTGGCAAAGGCATAGAAAAAGCTACCAAAATTATGATGCCGGTTCTGGTTCTTCTTATGCTTTATCTCGTTGGAACTGCACTTACAATGCCCGGTAGAGATGAAGCCTTTTCAATGATATTCAGTCTTGATTTTAAAAATATGAAACCGGAGGGATATCTTGAGGCTGTGGGGCAGGCATTTTTCTCACTCTCTCTTGGTCTTGGGGCAATGGTTGCTTATGGTTCGTACATGAAAAAAAGCGACCCGATCATTAGCAGTGCAGCCTGGGTTGTAGTGCTTGACACTCTTTTTGCTCTTTTATCATGCGTTGCAATGTTTACAATTATCCTCTCTGTACCTGAGCTTAAAGAACACCTAAGCGGCGGAACTGTTGGAATGCTATTTATAACTCTGCCGGAACTTTTTTATACAAAAATGCCAGGAGGACTTATACTTGCGCCCCTGTTTTTTGTGCTTGTGGCATTTGCAGCTCTCTCTTCAACATTATCTTTAGGTGAGGTTGTCACTTCACTGTTGATAGACAGAAAAGGATGGAAACGTTCAAAAGCTGTTATGGTTTCAACAACTTTTATTTTTACAGGTTCAATTTTTGCGGCGCTATCTTTAGGTGGTAATCAGTTTTTATCAAAACTGAATTTTGAGAACACACCTGTTTTAAAAATTTTCTTCCACAATAAAACCGGAGTGTTAAGCCTTCTCGATCACCTGGCGGCAAACTGGCTTTTACCTGTGGGCGGACTTGGTGTAACCATTTTTGTCGGGTGGTTTCTTCACTCAGACTTTCTCCTTGATAAACTGGGTCTAAAAAAGTCTACAATCGGTTTTAAACTCTGGCTTTGGAGTTTAAGGGTCCTTGCTCCTGCAGCAATTATCATCCTGATAATATCTGTTGCACTCGGCAAAGATTTCTCCTGACAAAAATGACTCTTAAAGGAAGCAGTTCAACATTTGACGAATTAGCCGCCCTGCCTGTAAACAGTATTAAAGAAGAACTTATAAATACTGTTAAAACAATGCCTGTAATTTTAACAGCCCCCACAGGAAGCGGAAAATCAACTGCTGTTCCTGTATGGATGAAAGATTTCGGAACAGTTCTTGTTATTGAGCCAAGAAGAATTGCCGCAAAAAGTCTGGCATTAAGAGTTTCAGAACTTTTAAAATCAAATGCGGGAGAAGTTGCCGGTTTTGCAGTAAAAGAGGAGAGTAAATTCAATAAAGATACAAGCATACTTTTTGTAACACCAGGTGTGGCCATAAGAATGTTCATTGAACATAATGGTTTTAATTATGACACAGTTATTCTTGATGAGTTTCACGAGAGAACAATGGAGACTGATCTTCTTGCAGCACTGATTAACCATGGGTTTAGCGGCAAAAAAATTATAACTTCTGCAACAATTGAAGCACAAAAAGTAAGCGAGTATTTTAATGGCAGACATATCGAAGCCATTGGAAAAATTTATCCGGTAAATATAAGTTACCTGACTGGCACTGATAATGAAGATGATATTATGCCCTCCACGGTCAATCTGGAATCAAAGGTTTTAAAAGCACTAAAGCAGACAAAAGATTTTGCCGGTGATGTTCTGATCTTTCTTCCAGGCAAGGCAGATATTTTCAATGTCAAAGAGGCATTACAAAGAGGGACTTCTTATAAAAACATTCATATACTTCACGGAGAACTCTCACTTACTGAACAAGTTGAAATATTTAAAAGTCATATTGATAAAAAAATAATCCTTGCAACAAATGTAGCTGAAACCTCTCTTACAATTCCCGGTGTTGGAGTGGTGATCGATTCAGGGCTTGTCAAGCGAACCCGTTTTGTGGGAGACAGGGGGTTTTTAACAACTCTACCAATTGCCCTTGACAGTGCAAATCAGAGAGCCGGGCGTGCGGGAAGAACCTTTAGTGGAAATACCATACGATTGTGGAGCCCAAAAGCACTTCTTGCCCCGGTAACTCCTCCAGAAATTTTGAGAGATTCAATAACTGATCTCCTTTTGATTTGTGCAGTTATTGGAAAACAGATTGAAGAGCTGGATTTTTACGATCCCCCAAAACAATATGCTGTTTCAAGCGGTATAAAGCGCCTCCGACAATTAAATGCCATTGATAAACAAAATAAGATTACTAAATGGGGAAAATCTCTTTTTAAACTTCCATTAAATATTGATGAATCCGCATTTATTTTAAAGTGTAAAGAAGAAGATGTTTTAAAAGAGGGAATAGATCTAATAAGTGTTATTTCTGTAAAAGGTGAACTTTTTTTAAGAGAGAGCCCATTGGACAAAGAGGATAATTTAAGAGGGGCAGGTTGTGATGCGACAGCTTTTATAAATGCACTTAGATTTGGAGAGCCAAACCTTCATTTAATTAACAAAGGTACACTCCACCGTGCAAGAAGCAGACGAAAAGAGCTCTATAGAGAGTTTGGTTTAACAATTGATTCAACAGACAGTTTACCATTTAAAAAGAAAAAAGAGTTAAACAGAGCACTTCTTAACTCTGATAAAAATTGCGCATATATTGTACGTAGACGTAAAAAAGAGATTGTGTTGAGCAGTGGCAAAAAAGAGATTACTTTAAGTAAAAATAGTGCTGTTAACCTAAATAAATCTGAGGCAATTGTTGTTTTTTCATCAATGGCAATGGGGCTGGGGTTAAGAGATAAAGATGCGTCAATAATTGCAACCTGCTCATCTCCAGTCTCAATAAAAGAACTTGTTGAAGCTAAAACCGGAATAGTTGAACTTATGGACCCAAGGGTTGAAAATGGGAGAGTTATCTGCACTGCCAAAAGATTTCTTGGACCTGAAGTCATCGAACAGGAAGATCAGATTCCAAAGGGTACTTATGCAATATCTGCAATTAAAGATCTTTTTTTAAATGAAAAAATATTTAAAACCACAGGCATTGAGGCAAAAAAACGTTTTAATTATGCGATAATATTAAAAGATCTTATAAAATACAGAATCAACGATAATGACCTATATGAAAATCAGTGGGAAAATATTGAACCGGATATTAACAGCTGGATAGAAAACCGGCTTTTGACCCTTGGAGTAGATTCAGGAGAAGATCTGCCCCTTTTATCTCCCGCAGATTTAACTCCCCCGGACTTTGAAAGTCAAACATGGGCATATTTAAAAAGCAGATTCCCGTTCATAATTGATTTAAAAGACATCAAATACAGCGTAGAATATTTTATCGGAAAAAGAGAAGTGGTTCTTACTAAAATATCAGGCACAAGAAAGGATCCACCTCAAAAAGACCTGTTTCCGTCATTTTCAGGATTTAAAATAAAAATCAAACACAACAGCCGGGCATTCATCTTAAAATAACCAGTACTCACTCAATAATCACTTGCCAATAATCACTTACCCACCCTAACTGAGTAAGCCGTAATCATTGATAAATTTACAGTTATTCCTTATCCGACCAGGGATCTTTCATGTAATAATATACACTGCCTAGAAATGAAACGAGCCACCATACAATTAAAATTATAAATGCATACAGTTTTGCCCAGTCATTCATTGTAATCAGCATAAAAACTGCTATTCCAAATAATATGACTACAGGTATAAACAGCAAAAATCTTGTGTAAACAAGCGAACCGAGTCCAGGCAAAAGAGCATTAAAAATCATATGATAAAGAGCCTGTGATGATTTAGGTTTTGTTACTGAGCTGTTTTTTTCATCCATTTATAGTACCCCCTTATGTTTTGTTTAAAAACTTTTTGAAGTTATAACTTATTTTAATTATTATCAACAGAATCTCCAAGACCTTCTCCGGAAATATTAATAGCAAGCACAGTCATAAAAAGCATTAGTCCTGGAAAAAGAACCAGCCAGTACGAACTTTGGCTGGTAAATGCATCTGCAATCAGCTGCCCCCAGCTTGCCACTGGAGGCGGAGCTCCATATCCTAAAAAGGATAGGGTGGATTCAAGAAGAATGGCATTAGCAATTCGAAATGTTGAAGAGACCATAACAGGAGCAAGAATCGCCGGAAGAACATGGACAAAAAGAATTCTGAAATTTGTAAGTCCCAAAGCTCTTGCAGCATCAATATACTCTTCATTTACTGTCCTTAAAACTTCAGCTCTGGTAATTCTCGCCACATCAACCCATGTTGTAAGTCCAATTACAAGCACCAGTTGAAAAAGGGAACTGACCCCCAGCAATCCCTGAATTCCCAAGATTAAAAACAGGGTGGGAAAAGCCGAAAGAGTTTCAATGCCGAGATTGGAAATTTTATCCCAGAATCCTCCGAAATATGCGGCAAATGCACCCCAGAAAACACCAAATATTGTGCATATAATTATTGAGCCGATACCTACATACACAGCGGATCTGCAACCATGAATAATCCTCGAAAGAACATCCCTTCCACTGGCATCTGTTCCCAGAATATGGTTGCTGTCTGGAGGAGAAAGCCAGTTAATTTCATTTGCAATTTTAGCCTGATTGGGACCATAGGGTACTGGGGGCAAAATGACAAAATCACCTTTATGAGTGAGATATTTCAAAACGTTCTGATTATCAATATCAGCCAGCTCCCGATAGTTGATATAATTGGGGAACATCATAATTTTATTATTCATTTTAACCATAATAGGTTTTTCAGATGCAATAAAATCTGCAAAGACTCCCAATAATAGTATGAACAGTATAAAAAAGGCTGCAGCAACATTTAACCTGCGTCCGGCATATCTGTAGATAACCCGAATAATCCACCATCTACGTCTGTTTAAATATGAGATTTTCAAGTTGTTCTCCCATATTTACGCCCAGGCATAATCCTCGGGTCTACAAGCGCATATATTACATCCGATGCAAGAATTCCCAACATAGTTAAAACGGCAGTAACTGTAATTACAGCTGTTAACCAATAATAATCCGCCGCCTGAATAGCCTCAAATGTTTCAAGCCCCATCCCTTTTATTCCAAAAATCTTCTCAATAACAACTGAACTGCTCACAAGATATGGAAGTTGAAGACCCATAAGAGTTATCACAGGAATAATTCCATTTTTTAATGCATGAACAAGTATAATTCTTGTTTCACTAAGACCTTTTGCCCTGGCTGTTCTTATAAAATTCTGCTCAGTAACTCGCAGCATTCCAATTCTCTGATATCTTGCCAGCATTGCTATTGATACAAATGATAAAGATGTAACAGGAAGAATAAAATGGTAGGCAGTATCTTTTAAAACTGCAAAAAATGTCGATGATTCATTAATATAATCTGAATGAATACCCTGTGATGGAAACCAGTCAAGAAAACCAAGATTTCCAAAAAATCTTAAAAGAATCATTGCAATCCAAAATGTTGGAAGAGAGACAAATACAAACATTAAAATAGACATCAGCCTGTCAAAAAGGCTCCCTTTTTTAACTGCTGAAATAACCCCTATGGGTACTGCGATTAAATAAGAAAGTATCAATGCAGAAAAAGTAAGTGCCAATGTTACAGGCATTCTCTCCATAATGATCTTACGGATAGGCCTGCCGTCCCGGCTGCTGACACCAAAATGAAATGTCAGAACCCTGGAAAGCCATTTAAAATATCTTGTTTGAGTTACAGCCCCGGTAATTTTTGAAAATCCCTCAAAAGAAGTGTAAAGATCGTATCTCTGATCCCACCATTCCTGCCACCTTAAAACGAGATCATTTTTAGTTTTATATGAAGACCCCGGAATATAAAAATCATTTCTATCGGTAATGTAACATAAAAAATCAGTCACTCTTTGTAACTTTTTTTCATCCATATTATCAGTAAGAAGCTCCATTGTCTGTGGAAGTGCGTAAGTTCCAAGATTTTTTAATTGGGACAGGGCCAGCTGATCATTATGCTCGGCATATCTTCTTACAAGACGTTGTGCTCTTACAGGATCAAAGTCAGAACCAAATGTATCATAATATCCAAGCCAGAAAGAGAGCCGGTCTTTTGCATTAATAACCTCAGATGAAATATCAATTTTTTCAGCAATTTTATCAAGAGCATTAAGTGCTGCTGTCTGTGCATCTGTCTGCATGTTTGCAAGTCTTGGTAGAAGATAGGGAAATACTGCTGCTCCGGTTTTTACAATTGCCCTTACAGTCGGCTCCCTTGTAAGTGGATTTTCCAGTTTTAGAATATATGAATCGATTCTTTTTTCGATATCCTGAATATTAAAATTTATAAATAACGGTAGATGAAGTCCATATGCTCTTCCAAGTTCACTCTGATCTGAAATATCCAATACGGTTTTACGATATTGATCATCACCCTGTTTTGCTTTATCAATTGCAAGATTAATAAGAATAAATGTAACAAAACTTATCCCGAATACTGTTGGAATAAGGGTAATCAGACGTCTAAAAATAAATGAAAACATCTAATTAAAATCCTTGTTTTTTGATAACCAGAAAGAATCTATTTTAAAACCGTCAAAAGAAAGCTTCAGCCCATGGACCCTACTTGAAACAAAATATTTTTTAAATGAATCAAATAAAAAAATTGCCGGCACAGTTTCCTGAAGTCGATTTGCAATTTTATTTTTAGTTTTGTCATTGTCTATATCCATACTGTTAAATTGTGTAAAAAGATCATCTGTTTCATTATCTTTAAATTGCCCGTAATTATAATCTGAGCCACTATTGATTGAACTGAAATATGAACCGGCATTATATGGAGGTCTCGTAGGGATAGTTATAATTGACAAATCAAACTGATGATTTTGCAATCTTTCAATATATACAGACCTGCTTACAATTACAATTTTCATTTCAATGCCTGCGGTTGCCAGATCATGCTGGATTACAGTCATCATGCGCCTGTCATTTATATTGTCATCTGCAAGAATTAGCTGAAACTCCAGCTTCTGACCATTTTTCTCTCTGATTGTGTCACCATCAAGATCTTTCCAGCCGCTTTCATCTAATATCTGCCTGGCCTTTAAAGGAGAATAAAAAAATGGATGATCAGGGTGAATATCATGCCAGGGTGAATTTATGGATTTAGCAAGACAGTTTAAAAGAGAACATCTAATTGCATTTTTATCAATTAAATGCGCTATAGCTCTTCTAATAGATACAGATTTAAATAATGGTTTTTTATGATTAAACAAAAGAGCAGTTATTTTGTTATCAGCAAATACAAATCTGTTTTTATTTTTCAAAGTGCCATTATCTGTAACTGGAGATATAATATCAACCCCGCCTTTTTTAAACATATTTAAAGCAATTCTATTTTCAGATATTATTTTAAATTCCACTCCTTTAATTTGTGGCTTAGGATTATGATATGAACGGTTTCTAATGATCTTGATATATTGTCCTCTTTTCCATGTATCAAAAATAAAAGGTCCTGTCCCTATTGGTGCATATGCCTGCTCATGTGAAATAACAGTAGTGTTTTTAAAAATATGTTCAGGAAGAATCATTAACTGGGTTAAATTTAACAAAAATAAATCCCCTGGCTTATCAAGAGTAATAACAACCGTGTAATCATCAACAACTTCAACATCAGCCACATCTTCATATAATCTGGAAATAACTGCGCCACTTCCTGTATCAAGCATAGTCTCAAAAGTATATCTTACATCATTTGCAGTAAATTTTACTCCATCATGCCATTTTGCATTGTTATCCAAATAAAAAGTATAGGATTTTTTATTTTCACTAAGCTCCCAGCCGGTTGCAAGTTCAGGCTTAAATTGCAGCGTATCAGGTTCTATGGAAATTAAGGATTGCAAAACAGAATGATCAATAATCTGTTTAATTAAGTTATCACCCGAAAACATCGATAACATGATGCCGGGTTCACTATTAATCTGCATTGTCAAAATACCGGATGTATATGGAGTTAAATTATCTTCTTCAGTATTTAAATTATTAAATTCATTCTCATCACAAGTACATCCTTTTATCTCTGAATTTTTATCATAATCGGATCCCTGTTTAAAACAGCCCTGAAGCAATATAAAAATAACCAATAAATAAAATATAACCACCCGGTTCATATTGGGTAATATATATTAAAAAAAACAATAAATCGAAAAAAGATAACTATATATAAAAACTATCAGAATTATTTTGAATGTTTATTTTTACTATTTTACCCACCCTAAGTGAGTAACTTGAATTTATTGATAAAATCAGGATTATTTTAATCTGCTTTTAATTTCGATATTACCCTTTTTGACAATAACTGAAGCTTTTCCACCCTGCTTTAGATTTCCAAACAACATCAAGTTGGCAAGAGGTTTTCTTATTAGTTGTTCAATTAGTCTTTTTAACGGACGTGCGCCAAAAATTTCGTCAAAACCTTTAATTGCAAGGTGTTTAACAGCCTCATCAGTTATTGATAATGCAACATTTTTATTTTTTGTCTGCAAAGCAAGTTCCTGAATAAATTTATTAACAACCATTCCTGCAACTTCACTGTTCAATGTATCAAATTTTACAATTTCAGTTAGACGGTTTCTAAATTCCGGACTGAAAAGTCTTTCAAGTTCTTTTGAATTATTTTGAGAATTTAAAGTACTCCCGAATCCGATACCGATTTTGTTAATGTCACGACTTCCCGCATTAGATGTCATAATAAGAATCACATTCTGAAAACGGGCTTTTCTTCCATTGTTATCTGTAAGCTCTGCATGATCCATTACCTGAAGCAAAATATCAAAAATATCAGGATGAGCTTTCTCTATCTCATCTAAAAGAAGCACTGTATGTGGAGTTTTGCGAATAGCATCTGTTAACAGACCTCCTTTATCATATCCAATATATCCTGGAGGCGCTCCAATAAGGCGTGAAACAGTATGCTTCTCCATGTACTCACTCATATCAAATCTTAGAAAATTAATGTCAAGAATTGATGCGAGCTGTTTTGCCAGCTCAGTTTTTCCCACACCCGTTGGACCAACAAAAAGAAAAGAGCCCATGGGCTGAGTAGGATAACCAAGACCCGCTCTTGATAATTTTATTGCCTCTACCACTGATTCAACCGCACCGTCCTGACCATAAACCTTTTCAAGTATCTTCTCTTTCAGATCTATCAATTTTTGGGTATCATCCTCAGTAGCATCAAGATCAGGAATGTTAGCCTTGGCCGAAATTATTTTTTTTATCTCTATCTCTGTAATATTTTTCTTCTTTTTCTTTTTTGGAAGCATTCTATTGGCAGCACCTGCTTCGTCAATGAGATCAATTGCCTTGTCAGGTAAAAATCGCTCCTGAATAAATCTGTCAGAAAGCTTCGCTGCCGCAAGAAGTGCGCTATTTTTATAAGTTATATCATGAAACTCTTCATATTCCTGTTTAAGACCTTTTAATATATTAACTGTTTCATCAATTGAGGAAGGTTCAATATCAATTTTTTGAAATCTTCTTACAAGTGCCTTGTCACTTTCAATTGATTTTTTAAATTCTTCATATGTAGTAGCCCCTATACATTTTATATGACCGTCTGCCAGTGCAGGTTTTAATAGATTTGCAACATCTATATTCGAACCTGAAACCTGACCTGCTCCTGAAATAAGATGTATTTCATCAATAAACAAAATTGGTTTTTCAACTTTTTTTAGTGCTGTAAGGACTGATTTTAAACGCTCCTCCATCTGTCCCCTGAATTTTGTACCGGCAAGAAGCCCTCCAATATCCATAGAATAAATTTGTGTCCCCACAAGAACATCAGGTACATCTCCCGACATAATTGCATTTGCCAGACCGTGAACAATTACGGTTTTACCAACTCCAGGCTCTCCAATTAAAATGGGATTATTTCTTGTTTTTCTACATAAAATTCTTTCAAGATGTTCAAGTTCAATTCCCCTGCCAATAAGAGTCGACAGCTTTTTTTCTGCTGCCATTTCTGTCATATTTTCAGTATATTCCTGAAGAGGATTTTTACTGTTATCCTCTTTTTGTCTGCTCTCCCCCTTTTCACCCCCAGGAAATCCATCCTGCTCCCCATAATGTCCATGGGATATTGCCTCAAGGAGTTGAAGCCTGGTTATCCCCTGTTTCAAAAGAAGATAAACCCCAAAGGTATCCTCCTCTTCAGTGATGGCAGCCAAAACATCCAAAACCCCCACATGATTTCGACCGGAATATTTTACCTGTAAAACTGCACGTTCCAACACCCTCTGAAACCCTATGGTCTGCTTAGGCGCGTCACCTCGCTTTATGGCCTCTTTGGACATAAGAGGAATTTCACTATCCAGATACTCATCGAGCAATTCCCTGAATATGGGAGTTTCGACTGTCAAGATGTCAAAAATATCAAGAATATCATCATAATTTAAAAGAGAGTAGAACAGATGCTCCACTGTAATATATTCGTGCTCTCTGTCATAGGCTTCATCAATAGCCCCTTTTATTGCCATTTCGATCTCTTTTGCAGACATATCAAACCTCTTCAATAGTACATTTTAAAGGGTACTGTTCATTTTGAGCCATTGTCATTGTCTCTGACACTTTTGTTTCAGCAATTTCTAAAGTGTAGGTGCCGGCAACAGCTTTTCCTTTTTCGTGAATAGTCTGCATAAGAATCTCCGCATTTTGTCTTGTATGATTAAATATTTTAAGAAGAACAAGAACCACAAATTCCATTGTAGTATAATCATCATTGTGCATAATTACATTATACTTGCCGGGATATGATATATCTGTTTCGTCAGATTCAATCACATCACTTTCATAACTAAATTTATTTTCATTCATCAGATAATCTCCAGCGACTTTCTATCATAATATATTAAATAAAAATACAGCCTTAAAATACTTTTATAATTCTCTTTTTTTAAGTTCATAGAAAAAACAGATAAATTTTTGATAAATAATCTTTGATGTAGTATAAAGTACTACAAATGATTACAAACAATCAAAAATGGAGATATTAAAATGACATTTAACAGAAGAAACAATTTTAGAATTCCCTATAACAGGCTGATAACAGAGTTTTCCAGCTCTAAACCATTTGTATCAGCAATCACTAACCTTAGTAATGATGGAATGTTCACAGTAAAACCTGCTGATAATCTCTTAACACCTACTGGTCGAATACAGGTTGAAATACCTCTGCCTGAAGCCAATGAAACCTTATGGGCAACCGGTGAAATAATGTTTGAACGCCATGGCACAAAATCTGTTGGTGCAGGAATTCAATTTAAAAATATGTCGAAAGCGCATAAAAATCTCTTAAGTGATATTGTTGAAGAAGGCAGACAGAAAATATTAAAAGAGATGCTTGCCCATATAATGTGGCAAAAAGAGCTCTCAAAATATCCTACTGTCAGAGATGCACCTTTGCCAACAGTAACTGAACACACTGTCCCGCTTTTCAGGCTCTCCACACTTGATCCAAAATTTATTTAATTTTTACAATAATTGGCTGCTTACACTATTGCCAAGATATAAATTTCTTGCATTTGAACTATTTAAAATATTGTCAGATGTCCCTTCTTCCGCAATTTTGCCATCCACAATAAGGTATATTCTATCGCATGAATAAAGAGCCTGACTTACAGAGTGATCTGTTAAAAGTACACCAATCCCATCACCAGCAAGCTCTCTGATAATATTTGAAATCTCAGAAGCCGCGATTGGGTCCACTCCTGCAAAAGGTTCATCAACCAGAAGAAGTCCCGGATTTGTTAAAAGAACGCGGGCAAATTCAAGTTTTCTTTTTTCACCCCCCGATAGTGTTGATGCAGGATTTTGTGAAACCTTTGCAAGATTAAATCTATCAAGAAGTTCTTGAGCCAGGTTGTAATCACCCTTTCTTTTTAAGAGGTGAAGCACTGCCAAAAGATTATCCTTCACACTTAATCCTTCAAAAATTGCAGGCTCCTGGCCTAAATATCCAACTCCAATACGTGCCCTTTTATATAAAGGAAAATTGCTCATGTTTATGCATGGGATTTTAGAATTGTCATCACAGTAAAAAACATCACCCCTGTTATACTTTAAAAGTCCTGCGATGATTTTAAACAGAGTTGTTTTACCAGCACCATTTGGACCTAAAAGGCCGACAGCTTCACCCCTGTTTACATCGATTGAAATATTATGAAGTACTTTTGTACGTTTATATGATTTTGAGATATTTGAAACTCTTAAAACTCTTGTCATTTAATAATGCCAACGCCCCCGGTGAGAGTAAAAACAGCAGATGCATCAAAAATATCAATTATACCGGACTTAATATTAATCTTAATAGAGCTGCCTTTTAAACTATTCTCCCCTCTTTTTAAAACCGGATTTCCTGATAAAACAACCGTCTGTTTTAAAGAGTTGTAAACTGCCTTATTAGCCGTTGCCACTGCTCCATCTTTTGTAAATGTCACTTTTCCTGTTGCAGTAAGTTCTTTTAACTCCCCATTTTCTGTGTAGCCAATTTCCATTAAAGAGCATATTATTTTAAAATTTCCCAGAACTGCACGAACATTTCCCTCAAATTTTGCAACGCGTTTTTCACTGTCTATTTTTAGATTATCTGCATTTACACTTATATTATCAACTTTAGACTGAGCTCCTGAAAAGCTGGAAAACACAACCATCACAATAGTGATAAATAAAAATATTACTGTTCTTTCAAATTTTATATTTTTTGAGATTTGATTTTTCATAAATTACTGTTTCAAATAATTATTTATATTTTATAGCTTTTACAGAAGAGTAAATAATCATAAAAATAGTCAGCAAACCAAGGCCAAGGGAGTATCTGAAAAATTCTATTTGCTTCATATGATAGAAGTAGACAGCCCCTCCAGCAAAAACAGAAGTCAAAATTGAAAATGTAAGCTGTCTCAACCCGTGATATAGGAGATTAAAACCTTTATTCAAACCATCAACTTTAACCTGCAAATTTCCATTTAATGCACTATTAATATATTTTTCAAACATTTTGGGCAGAGATAAAAATGCGAAAATTTTATCTCTGGTAAGATCAAACATCATTCCTGACCAGTCTCTCTCATCTCCTAAAACAAATTCTTCCAGATATGGCCTTACTATTGTTGCAGGATTTAGATGCTGATCTAAAGTGGTGCAGATACCTGTTAGCTGAATAACGATTCTTTCCAGGAGCACCCACTCTCTTGGAATATGAAAAGCAGAGGTAAGCTCTTTTAAACCCACATTCATACCTCTAATATCTGAGAGATGTTCAAACCCTTTTGAAGGATCTATATTAATAGAAGAAAATGAGAAATCTGTTACTCTAATCTCCTCCTGAAACTTGCGATGAAAGTGTTCAATAACTCTCTGGGCAGCATCTGTCTGATTTGTTCCTATTCTTAAAAAACCCATCTGCTTTAAAGCTCTCAACAGTTGATCAGCATCACCTTTAATAATTGATTCCATTAACATTCCAAGAGCTGCTTTAGTTTTAGGTTTAAGAACACCAACTGCCCCGAAATCTATCAGCACAATTTTACCGTCATCTGTTACAAGCATATTCCCAGGGTGGGGATCAGCATGATAAATGCCGTCTACAAAAATCATCTGACAATATGCAGTTATTAGATTTGTAGCCAGATTTGTAAGGTCGATACCTTTTTCAATAAGTTTGTTATTTTCAGAAATTTTAACAGCATCAATGAAACCAAGAGTCAATACCTTTGAAGTTGAATACTCTTTATATATTTCGGGAAAAATTACTGTATCACTATCTTTGAAATTACTGCTGATTATCTCAATATATTCAGCTTCCTTTTCAAAATCCAGCTCATCTTTAATCATTGACTCGATCTCATAGTAATAATTATCCAGACCTTGAATTTTAACAAATCTTTTAACAAGACGGAGTATTCTCCAGATTGTCTTTAAGTCTGCTGAAGAAGTCATCTCAACATCTAAATGTCTTACTTTTATCGCTACCTTTTTACCTTCAGGCGTTATTCCTGTATGAACCTGTCCAAGAGATGCTGAAGCAATGGGTTCTTTGCTGAATTCAACAAAAATTTCTTCGGGATATTTTCCAAGCTCCTTTTTAATCTGTTCTCTAATTTGATTATA
>JAFGVO010000355.1 GCA_016937935.1 Deltaproteobacteria bacterium
AGTGAAAACAATTATCCCGGCAGTTACGAAATAAATAAAGATGATAATCTTAATTTAAAAATTTCAACTACAAAAATTGCTCTCAATAAATACAAACAGCAGCTTGATGAGGGTGGTGTTGGAATGGATCTTTCAGGCACCGTCTACGACAGTGTATACTTTGAAATCAATCAGATTTTTACTGATGCAACCATATCAATCAGGCGGAATGTGGACGCTGACACATGGTTTGTTGAAGGAACATACAATTCGGAAATGACAAAAGATGACATTACACTGTATCAGAAAGGCCTGGCATCAAGTTCTCAAAGCAACAGCACGGACTATTACTGTGACTCCAATAATTTAGCACAAATCGGCACAGCAAATCACAAGCTTGACCTCTCAGGAGGAACCTTTAATTTCACAGACGGAGGCTCCTTTAATTACTCTTTAGAATCTTATTAATTTTACAATTATATATAAGGAATGTGTATTAGAGGGCAGGAATGATACTATTTACAGTACCGGTCCGTTGGGACAGTTCTGAGTACCAATCATTGTAAAATCATTTAAAGATGTCTGAAAAATAGTCTGCAGGGCGTTGTCCAGAGCCGTCATATCTGCACTGCTCATTTCAGAAAACTGTGAACGGGTTAAAATGAGATTTCCGTACTCGTGGCACAGGCTGTCTGTACCAACTGAACATACATGCATAATCATTGCATTGTCTGTTACATAGTACGGATGGTAGTTTTCATTGTATCCGGCCCAGTTATCATAAACAAGATTCAGATATCCGTCTGTTGTACGGGTAAAAGTACCTGTGTTTATGGCAACCCTTGTCTCTGTGCTGTTGTTTACTGTTACAAGTGTGGAATTTTCAACCTGGATTACCGAACTATCCGATTCGCTAAAAATAAATCTCTGACAGTCATCGTAGAGTACATAGTCACTGCCCTGAATTGCGGATACCCACCAGAAACCATCAATATTTCCAACAGTTTCTTCTGTAGCATCGGGAAGAACACATGCGGGAAGGTCTGGAAATTCAACATATGCACATCCGTTATCGAGAGCGCACTGAGACAGAGAATCAATTACAGGAGACTGGTAGAATGCCCCGCACTGTGTGGGACACAGCATATCATCTTCACCGCATCCTTCCATGCATTGAAGCCATGCACTGCACTCTGTATCAGTCATACAAGATAAAACGTCGCTTTGACAATATCCAAAAACGCACACGTCCAGAGTTCCCGGATCAGTTCCGTTCTCATATAGTTCAACATTATCATCTACTCCATCATTGTCTGTATCAGGATTAAGATAGCTTGTTCCATAGATTTTTTCGGCTGCATCGCAAATTGTATCCCCATCGGCATCAGGTTCGTCATCACGGCACAGATAGGTTTCAGGAACCGTGGCAATAAGATACTTCTTGCCGGTATTTGAATCAGCGTACTCTTTATATTCAGGCACATAGGAGCGCAGCACGCTCTTATAACCCGCCTGCTCAAACCAAAGTTTTATGGAATTGTCAGGAGAACCGGATGCCGGGTGCATCATCATTGCATCTTCAGCTGGTACAAAATATGCGTAAGGATCATACATGTAATATCCATCATCATTAGTTGTTGAGGAATATCCTGTCTGAATTTCAGAATTGATCATTACCTCTGTCTGATGGGCAGCACAGCCGGCTCCATCACATGCCCCAAGGGCAACAACCTGAAGATTGGCTATAGGGTTGCCGGATGTGTCCATCACTCTTCCCACAACACAGCCCTGTGCTAAAAGAGCCAGTAACATTATAATGATTGGTGTAACAGAATTAATAGATTTGAGTTGTTTCATCAATGTTCTCCTAGGTAGAATTTTGTTTTGTAGATTTTTATTTTGTAAATTTTTTTCTGCACTATTTTTATAAATCCCTCCTTTCAACCGATGCAGACCGGCAACTTCATATATAATGCCATTTTGAAACTGATCTGGCAAAGTCTTTAGGATGTAATATGGATTAAGTTATTGTACAGGCTCAGAAGGAGACCGCAACCTGATTAGTCCAGGACCAGGCAGGACCGCCAAAAAATCTTTCATCTTTGAACTTGATGGCGCTGACAGATGATTTAAGGGTAACAAAAGGCAATGGTTTTACATTTAGACCAAAACGCATCATACGACTGTTGTTGATTTTGTACATATCATGGGGAGAGTGGTAGTCCAGCCCGAAATAGGGAGTAATCTGAGTCTGTTTTAAAAATTTCTTAAGAGGGAGAGTATAGGCCAGCATTGCATATGCACCCTGTGCCACATAGTTGGATTGAACTGCTGGAATCGTAATACCAGCACCCAGATTGAGTGTATCTTCATATTCCAGTCCTGGAGGGGTAATGTATTCCACACGTCTGCCTACATATTCACCAAGAAGCTGAATTCCTTTGAATTCGACTTTAAGATCTGCCGTAATTATTTTTTCCCTGTATTTTGATTCAACACTAGATGATGCTCTTACGGGACGATCAATGTCGGGATCGAATCCGTTTGCTGATGGGTCCAGATAGACGTCCATTGTGTATTCCTTATTGGTATATTTTCCGTAGTATCCATAACCCCCTGCTGTTATCTTAAAATCGCCGAACTGAAGTTTCAGTTTCAACCTGGCGCCCACAGCCTTGTTCTCATCAAGATCGTGAAGTTCTGATACAGGTCCCCGTCCGTTTGACAGAGTGACAGCATACTCAACTCCCAAAACATCTGCAGGATAGGCACTTCCGAAAAGCATAATTCCAGTCTGGGAGTTGGGAAGATAATTATTTGTAATTATAAAAGGAACAGAAGAATCTATCTGAACAGGGGAACCGTGATCCTCGTTGTATATGCCATAGGGGGTAAGATAGTGACCAACCCTGATATTAAACAGATCAAGGGGTTTCCAGTCAAACTGGACC
>JAFGVO010000356.1 GCA_016937935.1 Deltaproteobacteria bacterium
AGGTTTAGTAATGATTAAAAATTAACACTTTTAACGGCCCTTTTATCAACAGTTGCATTTAATACTGGATGTAAAAGCGACTCTAAAGATGAGTCAAAGGACAGTGATACCACTGTAGATACAACAGACAAAAACACTGACAATGGTGACGACACTTCAGATTCTGACTCAAAAGGTTCTGATACATCTGATACTGCAGATTCTGATACTGGTTATGAGATTCCTGCAAGTGAAATGGCTCTTGCAGGTGGAATGCTTGATAATGGAGAAGGGTGGAAGGGGTACGCCTGGACATCTTGCGAAGGTGCTGATGCAGATGGAAATGAGAGTTCAATTATGCCTGAGGATTTTTCTGAGGCTGTTGCAGGTGAAGCTGTCTGTGCCATGGGCCAGGTTATCACAAGTGTTGATTCAGATGGAAATAGAGATTATAAAGGAAATGCAATTTTAGGCTGGAATCTTGCCCAGGGTGAGCCTGAAGGAACAGACGCGGGAACAGATATTCCAGCGTCGGCAACAGTTACACCCTCAGGTGATGGTCTGCTTATTAAGGCAGCTTTTAATCTGGTTGCGGTAAATAGTCTTGGAGAGTTTCCTTCAACAGGGCTTCGTGTTCAGGTGCAGGGTCCAAATGGTGGAACTGATGAGAATGACAGATGGTGTGCTAATATTACTAAAGATGATATGGATGCCTCGGATGAAGGTATAAAAATCCCATGGAATTCATTTAATACAACTTGTTGGGATAATAAAGGTAATTACTATAACAAAGAGCCTCTTGAAGCTCTTATGCTTCAGGCATCAGAAAAAGCACCGGGAATAGTGGTGAATTTTCATATGTGTCTTGTTGATGCCAGAGAGTATACAGGAACAGATTCAGATTCAGCAACTGATTCTGATTCAGCAGCTGATTCAGATTCAGCAACTGATTCTGATACTGACAGCTCTTCTGATACTACAACACCTTAAACCCTCTCAATTTTTTTACCTTTTATTTTAAAACAGTATCTTTATTGTCTCAAAAATTTGGTAGACTTATTGGGTCTTGTTGGTTACATTCCCCTCACTGTGAGTAAAAACAACAAAGAACCACATACACCTGGCAAAGAGACAATAAGGGAGAGTCTTTCTAATGAGAACTCTTCTCCTCTTTTTGATCTGCGAATCGCTTTAATGGTTATATTTCTGGGGGTTGTATCCCTTGGGTATATGGCTGATATTCCCATATGGATAACAATTACAATAGGTGCACTAGCCGGAGGAGGCTGGTCACTTGTTAAAGAGAAGTCTCTTATTACTTCTCTTGTTACAGCATGGAAAACAGAGCTTCTTATTGCGGCACCTGTTATTGCTTTTACAGCCTATGCAATAGTTGAAGTTTCTATTCAGTTTGCAACTACTGCAGCCCTTAATAACGGTGGCATCAACCCTGAAAATCCTCCACAATTTATTATGTGGCTTCTTGCTGTCAAATCTGCGGCGGCAGTTGTTCCACCGGCTGTGACAGGAATAGCTGCAGGATTAATACTTGGAGTTTTTGAAGAACTTTTCTGGAGAGGTTTTATTCTTACACGTCTTATGATTGTAACAGGACATGGTGTTGCCGCCCTTATTGGCTCCGCCCTTTACGGAGTCTATTATTTCTTTTTAATGGGTCCTTATGCCGGGCTTTTTGCCTTAATGTTCGGAATAGCTTTAAGCCTTGTTGTTATAAGATCAAAATCTCTTGTTCCATCAATTTTAACCCACTTTATATTTTTAATTTTAACACTCTGGATAAGACCCGATGTCAATATTCTGCTTTAGAAAATAAGAGGTACTTTATGAGCTGGTTCAATTTATTAGGGATAAAAGAAGATAAAAATGATCTGGGAGAACTTTATAATTTTATCTCCGGCCTCACATCAGATCATGGGGACGAATATGCCAAATTTATTACAGGATATGCAGGTATTTTAGGGAGAGTTGCCTATGCAGACAATGTGATAACAGATGAAGAACTTAAAGAAATTGAGTCAGTTTTACTTTTAAAATCAAAACTTTCAAAAGATGAGACAGCTTCAATTATTGAACTTATTACTAAACATAAAGTTGAAATTCTAACCATCGAGGAGCATTTTTATACAAGAATGATCAACGAGGTATGCACAAAAGATAAAAAATTGGATTTAATTAAAAATATGTTTGAGATTGCAGCAGCAGACAATACAATCTGCACTTTAGAAGAGAATCTGATTTATCAGACTGCAACAGCGATAAATATATCAAAAAAAGAACTGACTGAAATTAAAAGAGAATTTTCAAAATATCTTGGAACACTTAAATGACAAGGAGCTTTATAAATGACAATACTTGACACTTCTTCACAGGGCATTGTGGAAGTCGCATGGTCTAATACATCTGATGAAATAGTTTATGTAAAAGATGATAATCAGATTTTCAGAACTAAAGTGACTGAGGGTTCCAAACCTGTATTTGCAGCAAAGGGACACTATCCCGGTTTTACTGAATCAGGTGATATTCTGTTTGAAAAAGATGACTCCATTGCCATAAGCAAAGATGGAAATGAAAAAATAATTATCAAACAGGGCGAAATATTAAAAGGGTCAGCCAACAGACGTCCTTCAGTTTCTCCTGATGGTAAAAAATTTGTATTTGTAATTGATAATATTTTCCATAAGGAGAGCCAGTCAAAAAATGCATATCCATACAGAAGTTTTTTTGCAGGAGGAGAGTGCAGCAGTTCTCCAAAGCCTAAAATTATGGCTAAACAGCAATGGTATGGAGGATCTGTAACATGGATGACAGACGGAGGATTTCTTCATTACGAATATGATTCCACATCAGGAGCAAGAATTCACGTTGTTGATAAGGATGGTCATGATATTGCAATTATGTCGGGACTTCAGCCATCTGTATCGCCTGATTTAAAGCGAATTGCCTGTAAACCCAAAGGGGGGCAGAGTGTGGTTGTTTATTTAAAAAAAGGTGATGAGTGGAACAGTGAAGATCTTGAACAGACAGTTATTAAACTTCCTGAAGGCGGAAAGCTCAGCGGTTCTGCGCCCATTTGGCTGGACAATAGATTTTTATTGATTGATGAAGGTGGTAAACTGTTTAGAGTTGATATTAGTAAAAAGAGCGCTGAAGAGATGAAGAAACTCCCTGTGCCCACGTTTAGAGGTTCAAGAACAATGACAATTTCACCAGACAGGGAACTGATTGCCATGGAAGTTGAGAGAGAAAAAGGTTTTGAACTTCAGATCCACTCCCTTGCCTAGCTTGAGTTTATAAATTTCTAACTAATTTCCTGAAGTTTTCTCACATTGGACATAACAACTTTTTTAGGCATAAAGGGTATTGAACCCAGCATGAATTTCTGGCCAAAAGTGAGTCCGGCATAAACATCAAGTTTTCCATTCATCATTCCTTTATAACCTTCAATGGCAACACTTTTTGCTGTGAACGATGTTTTAAACAGTCCTGTATTTTCAAGCCCGGCCACTTTTGCAAAACCTGTATCTGTAGCACCTGGCATAAGAGCAGTAACTGTTACTCCTGTCCCTGCAAGCTCCATTGCGACAGCATTGCTAAATGAGGTAACAAATGCTTTGGATGCAAAATAAACAGCCTGGAGCGGGCCTGGGATAAGGGATGCTGTAGATGATACATTTAATATTCGTCCACTGCCTCTTTTTACAAATTCCGGTAAAAAAAGACGAGTAAGAGCTGCAGTTGCAACAATGTTTAAATTTATCATCATTAAATCAGTTTCCCACTCCCGTTCAAAAAATTTACCCTGCCCTCCAAAACCAGCATTATTTATTAAATAATCAACGGTTAGGCCTGCATCTTTTACTTCGTTAAATACCTCTTTGGGGCCATCTGGTGTTGATAAATCTTTTACAATCAGGTGAACTTTTACATCTGTATTTTTTTCAATATCATCTTTTAACTGAGCAAGTTTTTCACTACGCCTTGCAACCAGAATAAGATCATCCCCATTGGCGGCATGAATATGTGCAAGCTCAAGACCGATACCACTGCTTGATCCTGTTATAAGTGCTGTTTTCTTCATAATTTTTCCTTTAATATGGTTAGTGGAATTTTGTTAAATTAAATGATCGACAACTTTGTGTCACTTATAAAATGGATAGTATTGATTAAAATAATTAATAAATATTCAGGAACGGATAAATTCTTTTAGTCTGGATTCCAGTTTTAGATATTTTTTATCAAGTTCATCAAGTTTAGATTCAATTGCTTCCAGGTTTCCGGCCTTGCCTTTTAATTCCATTGCAAACGCAACATCTTTAACACTTTCGGCACCAATATTGGCACAGGCACCTTTTATAGTATGTGACTGACGAGTTGACAGCTCCTGATCTTTATCCTTAAGAGCTTTTTTAAGAATTTCAATCTGGGTTGGAATGTCTCCTAAAAAACCTTCGGCAACTTTTTGTGCAAGGATTTTGTTATTCATAACCCTTGATAAAAATGAATTCTCATCAAAAATAATCTGACCGTCATCACTGTTTTCGTCCGCACTGTTTAAGTCAGGCTCTTCTTCTTTTGCCGGAGATGAATCAATATCAGGGCTCTTTACAGTAATAATTGATGAGTTAATATTTTCACTATGATTTGTGTTCGTTTTATCATTAATCTCCAGACTCCATTTTTCTAATATATTTAAAAGAGTCTCAGGGGAAATTGGTTTTGAAATATAATCATCCATACCGCATTCAAGACATTTCTCTTTATCCCCGGGCATGGCATTTGCAGTCATTGCAATAACAGGTATTTTTCTGTTTTTTGCACCTGCTTTTGAATTTCTGATTTTTCGAGTAGCCTCGTATCCATCAACAACGGGCATCTGACAATCCATAAGTACAAGATCATAATCTTTAGTGGAAAGTGCCTTTATAGCCTCTTCGCCGTTTTCAACTGCATCAGCAGACAGATCCATCATCTCAAGAATTCCAAGTGCCACCTGCTGATTGACAATATTATCTTCAGCAAGGAGTATTTTTAGTTTTTTATTTTGCAAAATGAATTCAGGCATAAGTGAGGCAATAATTGAATTCATTTGACCTGATCCAAGAACTGCTCCTTTGAAATTTTCTTTAAATCCTGAAATGTTAAAAGGTTTTGAAATAATAAAATCGAATATTTCCAGCATTTTTTCTTTATCTGAGATCTCTTTATGCAACGGTGAAAGGAGTGTAAGTTTTATATTATTAAAAACTTTTTCCATCCTTATTTTTTCAGCCAGCTCAATACCCGAGGATTCACTTAGGTTTGAATTAATAAAGACTGAATTGTAAGATGAACTTCCACTTGATGAACCTCTTAATCTCGCCATTGCATCATTTGCATTTACTGCGGTATGAACTACACAACCATAAGTTTTAATCATCTCTTTTAATGTCTGTTGTGAATTTATATTATTATCAACAATGAGAATTTTTAAATCTTTTAAATTATAATTATTTGTATCTTCATCAATTGATATTTCGTTTTCTTTGTTCTGTTTTCGAAAATGACCTGTAAACCAGAATTCTGATCCATTTGAATCTTTTGATATGACACCAATATCTCCTCCCATTGCATGGGCGAGTTGTTTTGAAATTGCAAGACCAAGACCTGTTCCGCCAAATTTTCTAGTTGTTGAAGCATCCACCTGAGTAAACTGTTTAAAAAGATCCTTCTGTTTATCAAATGGAATACCAATACCTGTATCCTTTACGCTAAATCTTATTGTTACAGCATCATCAGTTTCATCAACCATTTCTATTCGTACAAAAATTTCTCCCTGTTCTGTAAACTTAATGGCATTCCCTGCAAGATTTATTAGTACCTGTCTAAGTCTTACGGGATCCCCAATTATATTTAAATGAACATCACTGGAAATGGACGTAATAAATTCAAGGTCTTTTTCCTGGGCTTTAACTGAAATCATACCACCAAAATCATCTATTATATTAGCAAGATTGAAATCAATTGATTCCAGTTCCATTTTTCCCGCTTCAATCTTGGAATAATCAAGTATATCGTTAATAATTGTCAAAAGGGATTCCGCACTGGATTGAACAGTTTTTGCATATCTTTTTTGTTCATCACTTAATTTTGTTCTAAGCAGAAGACCAATCATACCAATAACTCCATTCATTGGAGTTCTGATTTCATGGCTCATATTTGCAAGAAACTCACTTTTGGCTGCGCTGGTCATTTCTGATTCCACCATGAGCTCGTTTGCAAGTGCTGTCTGTTTTTCCAGATGTTCGTTTATTAAAAACAGCTCTTCTTCTCTTTGAATCATTTCTGATATATCTGAATAAACTGTAATTATTGCAATTCGCTTTCCATTATCATCGGCAACTAAATTTGCTTTTACATGAACAGGAAAAACTTTACCGTTCTTGGATTTCATTTCTATCTCGGTGTCAGTATTTCCATTTCTAAGAACACCATGCAAAATTTTGTCTGCCATCATTTTACTCTCATACAGAATATGATTTGGCATTTTTTGAAACTCTTCAAAAGTGTATTCAAACATCTCGGTAAATGTTTTATTCTGGTAAAAGTGGCTTCCATCAATTGATGTAATACTTATTGCATTATTAGAAGAATCAACCGCTTTTTTTATAATCTGCAGCTCTTTATTTGCAAGGGCTGTTTCTGCTCTTGCTCTTTCAATGTCCTGCATCACTGATAAAAGCTTCTCTTTGTTTTTAGTAAGTTCTAACAGATTTGCTTCCTGGAATTTTCGGATGTCTACAATTTTAGAGATATCAATATATGTTTTAATATATGCAGGGTCATTTTGATAAATCAACTCTTTAGTAGACTGAAGAACCGAGATGACTTCATTTTTGGAATCAATTATCTCACCTTCAATACTGTCAAAATTTTCTTTTTCATAAACAAATGGGCAGAGATTATTTTTTTCATTTTTTAAATCTTTACGACAATCATATTTTCCGGGAGCAAAAATACTGTTGCAGCATCTGGCATCAAACAGCTCCTCTTTTGAATATCCTGTGAGAGTTGTCATGGCATTATTGGCATAAAGTATTTTATGGGTGGTTTTATCAACAATCAGAATACCTGCCAGTACAGATTCTAAAATATTATTAACATTTATAATTCGCCCTGTTTCTTGTTTGCGAAGTTCAATAAGTTCATCTTTAACAAGAAGAAGAGTGTCTTTAATATCAATTAGGGGATTATCTTCAGAGATATAATTTAATTCATCATTGGTATTGTTGAAATTTCCTAGAATTAATGAACCTATCAAAACATTTATCTCATCAATATCCTTTTGGGATATCCCCATCTGTTCTTTGTTTTCAGAACTGAGCACATTTGTTGAAAGAGATAAAGGGTTAGTACTTCCAGTTTTAATTTTGCCGGTATTATCATTTTTATCTTTTGATATATTTTCAGAATTATTTACATCTGTCTGAAGCCTTCTGGATAATATTTTTTGAGCTGAAAGTATGGACTGTCTGTAATTAAAAGCTGTTGAAGATATGAGTTTACTTTTATTTGTTTTGTTTCCCGTAACAGCAACTGCTCTAAGCCACAAAGGGGCGTTGCACATGATAAATCCGGCAATTTTATCTGCATTGGCAATCAGATATTTTCTTTGAAATTTAATCTCTTTACTTGGCGTCATTCCATGTAAATCTGTAAAATCCCTTATTTCAACATATGGACAATGAACCCCGGAAATTTTGACAAACTCATTAAAAAGATCGTAATATTTTTTCATATTTGATTCTTTAAGAGAGCCTGAACAGTAAACATAGATTATAGACTGGCCGATTTTTTTAATATTGAAAGTGTAGTTATCAGAAAATTGAACTCCGGTAAAAGCGGCATGTTCGAAAACTGATAAACCTGTCTGTTCACATAGATATTCTTTGGTTAAAAAAGTTTTG
>JAFGVO010000357.1 GCA_016937935.1 Deltaproteobacteria bacterium
ATAAATAATACTATACCACTGAAAAAATCAGCTCCAACTTGAAAATGTACATTTTTTTCCATAAAAATGGTTATTTTTGTATTGTTGTCAAAAAAAGTTTTTAATTCATGTTGAATATTGAGTTAACAGTGGTTAAAATAATAAGTTGGAATATTAATCTTATTTAAATTGTTATAAATTGAAGTTTTTATTTTTTATTCAAAAAGTCTAAAAAGGAGATGTTGAGTTGTCCGGCAATAAAAGGAGTGAAAAAACTGAAGAAGATTTATTAACCTCTTCGTACCCGGTTATATGCTCCAATTGTACCAGATTTGCTCTTGCAAATTTAAACGGAACCCCACTTTGCTGGAAATGTCTCTACTCAACAGTTCAGGACTCTAATAAAGGTGAACTTCTGGAAATTGTTCCTCTTGAAAATTTTACATTTATCTCAAAAATGTCTCAGTAAATATAAGTTAAAATTAACAATTGAATGTCCAGTTAAAAGTTACCAGGTAGAAGATAGTAAATTTTATCTATGTTTTATTTGGTTGTTATTCTGTTTTATTTAACAGTTATTCTGTTTTTTTATATTGGTAAATTTTATAAAAGCCAATTAATGCTTTGTTTTTAGTATGTTAACTCACAGGTAAGGTTTGGCATTGAAATTGCTCTTCTACTGTTAAACCTCAAGAAGGGTATGAGCTATTACCCGGTCCAAGGAGTTTACATGAAAATTATTTTACTGCCCCCAAATATAATTATTTCTGATAATCTATTTTACAAAAGAATAATATCTGATCTTTTAGTATTCACACTTTTGTTATGCATGTCAGGATGTGGAGACAAATCAAATTCAAACCCAGGTGATTTTTCAAAAACAGTTGAGCTTCTCAATGTGTCCTACGATCCTACCAGGGAACTATATCAGGAAATCAATCCTTTGTTTATACATCATTGGCAGAGTGAGCATTCAGATAAGGTTGTTATTAAAATGTCCCACGGAGGAGCTGGAAAGCAGGCACGTTCAGTAATGGACGGACTGGAGGCTGATGTTGTTACTCTTGCTTTGGAATATGACTTAAATGCAATTGCACGCAAAGGACTGATGAGTGAAGATTGGCGTAAACGTCTTTCTGATGACAGTGCGCCATATACTTCCACAATAGTTTTTCTGGTTCGTACAGGTAATCCGAAGAATATCAGCGATTGGGATGATCTTATAAGAGATGATATAAAAGTAATAACACCAAACCCTAAAACATCAGGAGGGGCGCGCTGGAATTATCTCGCTGGTTGGGCTTATGCCAGACAAAAATGGGGAAGTGACGATAAAGCCAGAGAGTATCTTGGAAAATTATTTAGAAATGTTCCGGTTCTTGATTCTGGTGCCAGAGGATCTACAAATACATTTGTAGAACGGGGAATTGGTGATGTTTTTCTTGCATGGGAGAATGAGGCTCTACTTGCGGCCAGGGAGCTTGGAAAGGGAAAGTTTGAAATAATCTATCCGTCAGTAAGTATTCTTGCTGAGCCTCCGGTTGCTGTTGTGGATGCCAATTGTCTTAAACACAATACATGCGATGCTGCAAAAGCTTATTTAAGTTTTTTATACACGGAAAAAATTCAGGAAATCGCCGCCAAACACAATTTTCGTCCTCGTTCAAAGAAAGTTCTATCCAGATATTCAGATAAATTTAAAGAGATCAAGATGGTAACTGTCGATGAAGTTGCAGGAGGATGGGATAATGCACAACAAAGACATTTTGCAGATGGTGGAGAGTTTGACCGGATTTATGCAGCAGAGGAGAATCATTGATGTCTCAGGCCGTAAATCATTTCAATAGTCTTTTGCGTAATATCGGAAAAAAACGAAACCCGCTTCCCGGTTTTGGTTTAAGTATGGGATACACATTGACTTATCTTGGATTGCTAGTTCTTATTCCCTTGTCAACAATTGTAATTAAAACACTATCAATGAGCCCGGAGGATTTCTGGTTTGTAATCTCAAGTCCAAGGGCACTGGCCGCATATGAACTCAGTTTTGCAGGAGCGATTATTGCGGCTTTAATCAACTGCCTGTTTGGAACTATTATCGCCTGGGTACTTGTCAGGTATCAATTTCCCGGAAAGCGTCTGCTTGATTCAATTGTCGATCTGCCATTTGCCATTCCAACAGCTGTGGCAGGAATTGCGCTGACCGCAGTCTGGGGGCCAAACGGTCCACTTGGAAAACCGCTGATTAGTATGGGTATTCAGGTCGCCTATGCTCGAACTGGTGTTCTTCTCGCCATGGTTTTTGTCAGTCTTCCTTTTGTTGTCAGAACTGTGCAGCCTGTACTTGACAGACTTGACAGAGAGGTTGAAGAGGCCGCTGCCACTATGGGAGCCGGAAGTTTGAGAACATTTTTTCAGGTTATTCTTCCACATATGGCTCCGGCCCTTTTTACAGGCTTCGCTCTTAGTTTTGCAAGAGCCATGGGTGAATATGGTTCAGTGGTTTTTGTATCTGGCAATATGCCGCTTCGTACGGAGATAACTCCCCTTCTGATTATGACCAAACTCGAACAGTTCGATTATTCAGGAGCCACAGCTCTTGCAGTTGTTATGCTGTCAGTATCATTTACAGTACTTTTAATTGTAAACAGTATGCAATGGAGAAGTGTTGAAAAGAAGGGTTCATTCATGACCAGACCAAGATTGCGAATGCCAATTGTAAGGGAGGAACTATGATTGGAAAAGAGTTAAAAAGGGCATCGTCGTCAAAGTCCGGTAATATAACCAGGAAATCAGATTTGGAATTTACAAAGATAATTCTTATTTTAACAGCTGTTTTGTTTCTTTCAATTGTTCTCATATTTCCACTTGCTGTGGTATTTCAGACAGCCTTCAGAGATGGTTTTGTAAAATACATTCAGTCCTTATTGGAGCCTGATACCCTTGCTGCAGTTAAAGTTACACTTTTGGCAGTGGTAATCGCTGTTCCTCTTAATGTATTATTTGGACTTGCGGCAGCCTGGTCTATAACCAAATTTGAATTCAGGGGCAAGCGTTTTATTGTAAGCCTTATTGATATTCCCTTTGCGGTTTCTCCTGTCATATCCGGGATGATCTTTATACTTCTTTTTGGTTCTGACAGTATTATTTATCCCTGGCTTGGTGCTAATGGAATAAAAATTATTTTTGCACTTCCAGGTATTGTTATTGCAACTACATTTGTAACGTTTCCATTTGTTGCACGAGAATTAATACCGGTTATGCAAAATCAGGGTGCGGATCAGGAACTTGCCGCAATGACGCTGGGGGCTTCTGCCTTTCAGACATTCATGTTTGTTACTTTGCCAAATATCAGGTGGGGACTTTTTTACGGAATTACACTTTGTACCGCAAGAGCTGTTGGTGAGTTTGGCGCAGTTTCTGTTGTTTCCGGCCATATTCGCGGAGAAACAAATACGCTCCCTTTGCATGTTGAGGTTCTTTACAATGAATATCACTTCTCAGCTGCCTTTGCTGTTGCGACTCTTCTTGTTCTTGTTGCATTTATAACCCTTGGGGGCAAAGCAATAACCGAATATATGGAAAAACGTAAAAAACACGGAAAAGTTTTTTAATTTATAGAGAGGTTGTTTTAATGAAAATAAATATTAAAAATGTCAGCAAATCATTCGGACTGTTTCCGGCACTTGATAATGTGAGCGTGGAAGTTCCATCAGGTGAACTGGTCGCACTGCTGGGGCCTTCGGGTTCTGGTAAAACTACGCTGCTTCGTGTTATTGCCGGACTGGAGAATCCAGAGTCTGGAAATGTATTTTTTGGAGATAATGATGTTACAGAAAAACCTGTAAAAAATCGCAATGCGGGTTTTGTTTTTCAGCAATATGCACTGTTTAATCATATGAGTGTTGCTTCAAATATCGCGTTTGGGCTTCGTGTGCGTAAAATCAGTAAAAAAGAGATTACTAATCGCGTAAATATGTTGATTTCCCTGATGCAGCTGGACGGGATGGCTGATCGTCTTCCATGTGAGCTTTCCGGAGGACAGCGTCAAAGGGTGGCATTGGCAAGAGCTTTGGCCCCGGAGCCTGCGGTGCTTCTTCTTGACGAACCTTTTGGTGCTCTGGACGCAAGAGTAAGACAGGATTTGCGGAGATGGCTGCGCCGTCTTCACGATGAGATTCACGTAACAACAGTATTTGTCACTCACGATCAGGAAGAAGCATTTGAAGTCGCTGACAGAGTTGTTATTCTTAATGAAGGAAAAGTGGAACAATGGGGGCGTCCTGATGATATTTTCGACAACCCGGCCAACTCTTTTGTTATGGATTTTATAGGAAATGTTAATGTCCTCAATGGGCATTTTGATGGAGCCGTCAGTCGTTTTGGAGAGGTTGCGTTTTTAGAAGAAGAAAAAAAATGTTATCCTGGACCAGCTAAAGCGTATATCAGAAGTCAGGATATAACCCTTGCTGACCGCCCCGAGGGATTGCAATACATGAATGGAACCATCACATATGTCAGAAGAGTAGGACTTGTGGTTCGCACCACATTTAAACCTGATAACAGTAAGGATACACTAGATGTAGAGATGTCTCATGACTACTGGTGTTCAACTGGCTTCGAATTAGGCTCAAGAGTAACAGCCTCCATTAAACGTGCACAAATATTTTATGAAGAGGACATCGCGTCATGAATAATAGTGACTCTTCTGAATTTACATTTGGTGAAACTTCAGAAAAAAATAGTTTAATTACTCAGTTTGTTTTTTTAATTTTTTAACAGATTTAAAATATTGAAGTTGTTGTTTTTTGAATATATTATCTTTACATGTTTTTTAAATATAAATACTTGTTGTTGATAATTGTTTCTTTTGTTTATGTCATGGGATGCAATAATGATGAGCCTCTAAAAATTGCGGATCTCTCTTTTAAAGGGGAGATTCCTGACAGGGTTCCAGAGCCTCTTGATGATTTTGAAGAGAGTGCTTGTCCGGATATTCTCAAAAATATGGCTGACGTTTATTGTGGATTTTTAACTGTTCCTGAGGACTACAGTAAACCTGATGGGAAAACCATTAGACTGGCGGTTGCGAGACTCATAAGTGACGGTAGTGATGTTCAGGATGATCCTATTGTTTATCTTGAAGGAGGGCCAGGGGGATCTGCTTTAGAAACCCTTTCTTATTTATATGATACTTTTTCGGAATTTGCTCAAAACAGAGATGTTATACTTTTTGATCAGCGAGGAACAGGATTCAGCGAGCCGGATATGTCATGTGCATTTGATGATATCCAGGATGAGTTTTTTGATACAGACGTTGATGCGCTTTTAACCCAATGCAGGGATGAGCTTGTTGGCGATGGTGTGGGATTGAAGTTTTATAACTCTCAGACAAACGCTCATGATGTGGACTCTTTGCGTAAAGCTCTCGGTTATAAAAAGTGGAACCTTTGGGGTATTTCATACGGAACCAGGCTGGCTTTAACTGTTTTAAGGGATTATCCGGGCGAGGTAAGAAGTGCCATTATTGACTCCACAGTTCCCCTCGAAGTCAATCTATTTGAATCTCTTGGAGCCAATGCACAAAACGCCTTTGAGCTTCTTTTTAACGAATGTGAAATTGAGACCGAGTGCAACAGTTACTATCCCGATCTTATGAATCATTTGCTTGAAGCTTTGGATAAACTGGATGCCAGTCCAAAGATTCTCAACCTGTCTGACGGCACCCCGTTTGACCTTACAGGAACAATTGTAATGAATGTTCTTTTTCAAATAATGTATTCCGCAGAAGATCTAATTTATATGCCAATGCTTGTTAATGAAATTTATAATGAAGATTACGAAAATGTGTTGAGTATAATTGAGCAGATAAGTATGCAGGGTTCAGGTGTATCAACAGGAATGTATTTAAGTGTCAATTGTGCAGAGGAGTATGCATATATTGACCAGGATAATTTTGATACAATAACAGAGAATTTATACCAGAGGTTTGTTACTGATTTTGGAATTGATGAATATGAAAGTCCCTGCGAAATATGGAATGTTCCCCCGGCACCAAAAAAAGAAAACAGTCCGGTTGTAAGTGATCTGCCGGTACTTGTAATGTCCGGATACTTTGACCCCATAACTCCGCCCGCCTGGGGAGAGATGATTCACAAAAATCTGAAAAATAGTCAGTTTTTTATTTTTAACAACGGAAGCCACGGCACATCAATTTCAATCTGCGGAACAAAAATGGCTCTGAATTTCTTAGACTCTCCAACCGATGATGCTACAATACCCTGCTACAGCAACCTTGCACTGGACAACTTCTACACCGCCCTAAAAACAGACCGCCCATCAAAAATAAAATTCGCAAAACCCGAAACAGAAATTGACAAAATCTCCCTAAAAAAAATATCAGGATTCAAACGGTTTTAATAAAACAGGGCAGGGTGCAACTGCCCCTGTTTGATAATTTTTCGGAGCTAAAAAGTATGTTTGCAAAAAAGCAACCGGATTGTCTCATGAACAAATTGAAAAACTCTAAATTGTCCAAATTCCAAATTTTCTAATAGTCCAATAGTCCAATAGTCCAATAGTCAACAATAGTCCTATAAGAGTTTTTCCTTGTTGATAAGAAAAGCTTCGATTTCTTTTACTCCGGCAAAATTGTCTCCACACTCCTTTCGGTTTTTGTTGCTAATTGAGCCGGGGTTAGACCATCGTTGTCTTTAATGTCCAGCCGTGCACCTTTTTCTACTAAATAGCTTACCCATGACAGTCGGCGTCCAATAGACAAAAGACCTTCCATAAAATTTATCTATCAGTTTTTTGTGTTTCATTTTTAAAAGTTCACCTTTCATATATGAAATTAAAACTACTAAAATAGTCGATAAATTTAATAATGTTAAAACTTAAGACCTTAGGTTAAATTATTATAAATGGCACTATCCTTAACAATTCTGATTAATTATGAGTTTTTTGGTTGTTGTCAAAATTATTGGCATAGCATTTGCTATAAAAATTAGAGTAACGACGTTCTCGTTCCAGATGCCCCCCACATCCTTCGAGTAGCGTCGTTTTTTTTGTATCTTAATTATTCCTGATTTTCCATGTTTTGATGGCCGCTAATAATTCTTTTAGGATCAACCAGAATGTTCTGCATATATTGTGCAGGGTCAACTCTCTCTTTACCAATTCTGAACTCCAGATGGAGGTGGGCTCCAGACTGGGTTGAACCGCTTCTTCCTACAGTTCCGATAAGCTCTCCGGCTTTTACTTTTGCTCTTGTTTCAACGGCTATTGTGTCCATGTGCATATAATAAGTTCTAAAACCATTTCCGTGATTTATTGCTATATACAGGCCCCCATTCCCCATTTTGTTTTGAGGAAATTTCTCAGATTCTTCAATTGAAAGTTCTTTACTGCCTGCTCCCGGAAGATCCGTACCGGCAAAGACTACTATTCCATCTGCCATTGCAAAAATCTGTTCATCCATTTCGGCTGTTAAATCAACACCCTGATGAATGTGACCTTTTTTTTTGGTGCCCCTTTGAACATTGAAATCATCTAAAACAAGTCTTGGGGTTCCTGATAATGGTGACAATATCTCTGTTTCGTTGAATTCTCCTGCAACAACGGGCTTGTTGTCATAGTAGTAATCTAAAAGAACTCGTCTGAAAGTTAGAACTCGCTCTTCGGGTTCACTGTTTTGCACGTTATCTCCAAAAAACCAGTGAGAAACATAGTGTCTGTGTTTGACTTCGCTAAATAGTTTATCGAGTGAGTCGTGCTGATCTTTAAAAACTCCGAGAATGGCTGATGTCCAGTAGATATTACTGATGGGGTTTGCGGCCTTCCACTTGTTAAAAGGATACTTTGGGGTATCAAGTGAACGCTGTACCCAGTTTTCATCTTCTAAAATGTAGTAGATATATTTTCCACCTCTAATATGAGGGGAGTGCATTTTAACATCAATTCTGCTAAGCCCGTATCTGTCTTCACTGTCAGGAGTTTTGGGCAGACACCTTGATTGATCATAAATAAGTGCAGCAGTAATAAATGGATCAATTTTAAAAATCGCGGCATCTTCAAGTATGGCGGAAGAAAACTTCTGCGCTCTGTTCAATGGAAGACTTTTGGGATTACAAAGTTTTAAAAGGGCCTCTGTAAATTTATTATTGTCAATCTCGTTTGGTGACTCTGGTTCATCAGGCCACATGTCCGGCGTGACTCTTTCGTGCTGAAGTTTGTGGTGAATTTCAACATTATGACCTGTACGGCGCTGCCAAACAGTTTTTTTTGCAAAACTCACAAAAGTAAATAGATGAATAATCAAAAAAACAAGCAAGAGAATATATGAAGTTGTTTTTATTTTGTCTGTTTTCATTACGTTGCTTAATAGAAGATAGAATTTATAATTTTTGTTACAATATACCTGGCTTAGTGTAAAGACGAAAAACTTCATAAATAATTCAAATATCAGATGTAAAAAGCTGGCAGTGCATAATCTCTTTTTTCTTGTGTTCCAATGTCAATCAAATGACATTTTATTGGAAGCATGGTGACGCAAATGGATGAAATTTACAGATGCTAAATTGTTAGTGAATTTGTAATGCCCTGTAATTGTTGAGTAATATAATATTATCAGGACATTATGCTTTGTTTTTAAACTTGGCATAGTGGTTGCTTAATAAGTAGCCGGAGGAGTTAAATTAATATGGATATTGCAACAATTTTAGGAATGGTAACCGGGTTTGGCCTGGTTGGATACGCAATCATGGTGGGTGCCGGTATAATGGCTTTTGTTGATACTCAATCACTATTGATTGTTGTGGGAGGAACTATTGGTGCTACTCTTATTCACTATCCTCTGGATCAGTTTCTTGGAGCCATTACGGTTGCTAAAAAAGCATTTTTAGTAAAACTTCCCGAGCCTGCAAAGGTTATTGAACAGATGCTTGATTTTTCTAACAGGGCAAGAAGAGAAGGTATTCTGGCTCTTGAAGAGGCAATTGCCGACTCTAAAGATCCTTTTTTGAAAAAAGGAATTCAGTTAGCCGTTGACGGAGAAAATCCCCAGTCAATAGAAAATATTCTAGATATTGAGATACAATATTTAAAAGATCGTCATAAGAGCGGGGCATCAATTTTTATGTCCATGGCTGGTTATGCTCCAGGGCTTGGGCTCGTGGGAACTCTGATAGGACTTGTTGCCATGCTTCAGAATATGGATGATCCCTCTACAATTGGACCTTCAATGGCGGTTGCTCTTTTGACTACTTTTTATGGAGCTCTTTTGGCCAATCTTCTTTTTACACCTTTGTCCGGAAAACTGAAATTTAGAAGCGAAGAGGAGGCTCTTGTCTGGGAACTCACCAGGGAAGGGGTTTTATCAATAAGCGCAGGAGATAATCCGAGAATTGTTGAGCAGCGTCTAAATTCATTTTTAGCTCCTAAAAAACGAACTGAAGAGAAGGACTAGGATTATGGCTGATGATGAAGAAGGAGGTGGAGGATTCATGATGCTCTTTGTGACATTGAGTCTTATTTTGCTGGCATTTTTCATTCTCTTGAATTCTATGGCCACAATGAATGACGATAAAACCAGAAAAGCACTAGGATCTCTTTTGGGTTCTTTTGGTAATCTTCCCGGTGGCACAAGCGGTGTAGAGTCAGACTCAAAATATATAAAGCAGACAAACAATGTTATCGGAACACACAATATAGTTAAAATTTTTAATAAAATGAAAAGTGAGGCAGAGCTTCTGTCCACTAAAATAAAAACTACTGATCAGATAAAAGTAACTATGAACGAGACTACAGGGGAGATTAAAATTGTTATGGCTGATAATCTTCTTTTTGACAGGGGAAGCAGTGTCCTGTCACCAAAGCTGTTTTCTCTTTTGTCAAAAATTGCAGGGATTGCACAAAAAAGCAATGCTATGATAAAAGTAATTGGTCATACAGATTCAACTCCTGCTGGTGGAAAATACTCTTCAAACTGGCATCTTTCACTTGAAAGAGGAACTACTGTAGCCAAAATACTGGAAGATTCCGCGGATTTTAAAAAAGGAGATGTAATGGCCAGCGGTCTGGCTGATTATCATCAGGATAAAAAAGGTGATACGTTTCTTGCAAATGCAAGAAGGGTTGAAATTTTAGTTAAACTCGATAAGGCTGGTGCAATGTGAAAAAGCGCAAAGAGACAAATTCAGATGATCCCCCTTCAGATGCATGGATGGGTACAATGTCTGATCTTGTGTTTCTGCTGATTACATTTTTTGTTCTTCTTATTTCTATGTCTTCCCTTGACAGCAAGGCATTAAAGGAGACTTTTGGTTTTTTTGACAGTGCAGTCGGTCTTTTAAAATTTGATGTGGAGCCTACAGTTGATGATAATTTTATGGAAATGATTGATCCCTTTGCAGCATTTCTTTCATCAAAAACTTTGATACCACCCTTAAAAAAATTATCGAAGGGTAATATTGAGTCTTCCCGGGAACTGATAAGAAAGCTTGCTAACGGAGTGGTTGGAAAAAGTAAGGGAAAAGAGACTTTTAGAACACTTAAACCTCTTATTGCTAAAACTGGAGGGGCTTTTTATGTTGAGAGAAGAAAAGACGGGATCTCATTTTTGCTCTCTTACAGATTGCTTTTTAAAGATGGAACAAGCGATCTTGATGATGCCGGAAAAAATGTATTGAATGATATGTCCAGATTGATAAATGCCTGGGATGGAGATGTGCATATTGAAGCAGTCTGGGCCTGGAATGAAGGTCCTAAGGTTCTCGCATCAATTACCGAGTATCTCCAGAAACAGTGGATTAAAGGTGATAGAATGTATCCCGAACTCTATGGAGGATGGGATAGAAGTATCAGATTTTATCTGAAGAAAAGGAACGTATAATGGCTGACGAAGTTAATGATGAATTGGATGTAAAACCAAAAAATAATATGATGATTATCGTCATTGTAGCTGCAATAGCTGTTTTGGGAGTAGGTGGTGTGGCTGCTGTGTTACTGATAAATAAAGGTGGCGACAACAAAAAGGCAGAGGCTGCAGCTCCAACTGTAGATGAGCCTGGTCAACTTGGTCCACTTGTAAAAATGGATAGCTTTGTTGTTAATCTTCCAACAGGGGAAAGAGGGTTGTATATGCGTGCAGCAATAACTGTAGAGCTGGTAAATGATCTGGCTGTTGAACCTTTTAATAAGTGGCTTCCAATTATGAGAAATGAAATTTTAATGGATCTTTCAGCTGTTAAAATTACTGAGCAGGTTACTGTGAAACAGAAAAGAGCCATAGAGAAGGAGCTGGTGGTTAATATGAATAAGAGGCTTAATGCCAAGCTTGTTAAAGGTGTTTATTTTACAGAATTTATTACCCAATAGGTGTGCAATATGGAATCAGTACTTACCCAGGAAGAGTTGGAGGCGATTTATTCGGCACTCCAGTCAGACAGTGAACATTCAAAGGCTGTTGATGATCTGATTATCACAGGTGGACAGGGTTTTGCTGCAAAGGCAACGAGTTATTGGGAGACTCTGTCTAAATCAATGAAACCCTGGGTTGAGGGATTTATCAGCGCAGTTTTAGGAGAGAGAGTAATTGCTAAAACTCCTGAAATAAGAGTTATTGACTCATCACTTTTCAGTGGTATCCCATCAGCGTCAGATGCAGACAGCTCTTCTGTTAAAAAGGTTTTACATATCGGGTCATTTTTTCTTCTTGGAGGAATTGAGCTTGATCTTGCTCGCCGTTTTGTGGACAGAAGAACCGGAGCAGAAGCTTTGGATGAAGAACTTGAAGACAGTTCAAGACCTTTGACTCCGTTAGAAGAGAGACTTTTAAATGATGTTTTTGATACAATGGCACAAAATCTGGCAAGGTTTGCCCCATATATATGTGAAGGCTCAAGAGCCGATCTGGATATTTCTGAATATTCAAAGATAGATACAGGGAATCAGCCGTTTGTGGAAATTAGACTTTATGCTGATGGTTATCCTGAAGCAGGTGTCTGGGTTAGAGGTCCGGCAACAGCATTTATTCCTGTTGAGGAAAATAGTAAAAAAATTCTTTCAGCAACAGCTATTCAGGCAACTATTGAACTCCGGGCAATTTTGGGAAAAGCAAGACTTAGAGTTACAGATGTCTGGAAACTAACACCTGGATCACTAATAACTCTTGATTCTGCCGCAGGTGATCCTCTCCAGGTTTATATAGGAAATAAAATTAAGCTATCTGGAGAACCACTTGTTTCAAGAAGTAATTTAGCGGTTAAAATTTTAAAAAATAACGAAAATGGAGCATCATTATGAATGACATGACACAAAATTCTCAATCCCCTGGAAATTCAATGTCCGCATCAATGCCAGGGGCAGAGCAGGTTGCAGCAAATAAAGTTGCACATCCAGATGGCAGACCGGGGCGTTCTATTGATTTTCTGATGGACATCCCTCTTGAACTGACTGTTGAAATTGGCAGGCGTTCAATGACAATGGGCGAGCTTATTGAGCTTACTCCCGGGACAGTTGTGGAACTGGATCATGGCTCAGAGGAGAATCTTGATATTGTTGTAAACGGAAAGCTGGTGGCAAGAGGAGAAGCTGTGATGGTAGGGGAGAGATATGGAGTCAGAGTAATGGAAATAATTGGAGAAGATCCTTTCAAATAGGATCTCGTTTAATTATTCATCAATTGTTATTCTTCTGGGTGGAATTCTATAAATAGAAGCCAGAAGTTCTGCCGGTCTAAACGGTCTTACAAGAACAGGGATTACAGAATCCATTGAATCTTTCAAAACAAATTCAACATCACTGGTGCAGATAAAATGCTTCTCAAAAAAAGTATATTTTTCGATTATTGAATTGTAAAAATCTTTAAAACGCTCTGAGTCATTTGCAAGGTCAGTAACAATAATATCAATTTCATCATTCTTTTTTTCAATTATTTTTTTTGCTTCTTCATTTGATGTACAGACAATTACATTATGCATCTGTCCAAATGATTTATTGTAGCTTTCAAGATGGTCCAATTGTTCATCAATAAACAAAATAAATCTTTTTGCTCTGATAAATTCCTGTGGGGTATCTCTTCTGATGAACTTTGACATTGGTGGGGGCAGGGTTGGTCTGGTTCCGCTTTCTGGAAAGATAACAGTAAAAGTTGTTCCTTTGTTGTATACACTTTTAACTTCAACTCTGCCTTTATGCTCTTCAACAAGCTCTTGTACAATTGAAAGTCCAATTCCGGAGCCTTCATGTTTTTCAAGACCAGTAGTTACAAAGCGATCAAAAATCTTTTCAATATTTTCTTTAGGTATGCCTATGCCGGAATCCGAAATCTCAATAATGATATCTTTATCATCTTTATATCCAATAATTTTTATAAAATTGTCATCAGGCTTTTCTTCTTTTATTGCTCTTCCTGCATTTGTAAGGAGATTTATAAAAACCTGAATAAGACGATTCTGTTTGCCCATTATTGAAATCTGATCAGGAATATCTACTGTTATTTTTGCTTTTCTTTTCAGTTTATGTCTGACAATTCTCAATGCCGAGTTAACAATGTCTGCCATCAATACCTGTTGAGGCTCAGAATTGTCACTTCGTCCAAGGGAGTGGAGATCAGTTGCAAGAAGCATGAGTAGATCAACTGCTTCCTGGGTAAGCTCCAGGTTGGTTGCCAATTTTTCAATTGTTTTTTTTGCCTGTTCACCGGACTCATTAATTAAGTCATTGTTAATAATTTTATTCAGCTCAAGAGTCGTGTAGGGAATTGTCATTGCCAAAAGAGAAAGAGGATTATTAATTTCATGTGCAATACCGGCTGATAAATATCCGATGCTTGCAAGTCTTTCTGTTTGAATTCTTCTGTGTTCAGACTCTTTGATCTTTTGAAGAGTTTCAAGAAGTTCTTCATTTGTAAGTTCAAGCTGTTTTGTTCTGACTGAAAGCTCTTTTTTTAATCTTGATGTTTCAAGAGCTCTCTCAATATCCATCTTGATGGCATCAAGATCAAAAGGTTTTCTAATGTATCTGAACGCCCCGAGTTCTACGGCTCTAATCGCAGAATCAGTATCTGAATAACCAGTTATAATAATTACCTCACCATCGAAATCAAGATTTCTTAAAGCTTCGACAAGATCAAGGCCTGAGCCGTCAGACAGGTTTTTATCAACAACTAAAAGGTCAATTGTATTTTTTGAAAAAATATCAAAAGCAGACTGTTTAGATACAGCTGTAAATATATTGTGACCATCTTTTGTCAGTGCTTTTTTAAGGAGATTTAAAATAATCTCTTCATCATCAACTATTAATACATTCAATTTTTTATTTTCATTCATTATTTATAAGTCTGTTTTTTAATATTAACATAATTTTAAATCAGTATAGCACTGTTTTGCAATTTCAATATTGCAATCTTAAAGTAAAATTGTATGTTTATCCAATTTTTTTATAAAATTTCTTTCATTGATAGAAATAACTTTACTAAAAGTGCTTTAAGAAAGTAGAAATCCTTGTGACCCTGTTTAAAATTAATAGCCTGATATTGTTTTTTAATCTGATTATTACATTTAATATTTTTGCCCAGAATATTGAAGATTCAAATAATGACCCATGGAATTTTTATGACTTTGGGGGAACTCCGGATTTGCAGTCTGATAGAGAATTGACACTTTCAGAAAATGAATTGGGAGAGCTTATTAAAAATCTTGAATCTGATGTACTTACAGTCATAATTAATGCGGCAGAGGAAATAATGCGCAATGCTGAGGGAACAGAAAAAATTTTAAAGAAATTTTTATGGAAAGGTCCATTTCCTGGAAACGCCCAATTAAAAGATGCACTTAAAAAAGCATCAGCATTAAGTGATGAAAATAATTACAGTGAACTGATTGATAATCTCCTTAAAGCCACATCTTCAGAGGCAAGTGCCGCCGCTTTAAAAATTATAGTAATGCTCAATGCCCTTAACTCTTTAAAC
>JAFGVO010000358.1 GCA_016937935.1 Deltaproteobacteria bacterium
AGGTTTACCTCCTGACGTCACTATAACACAGGATCTTATAAAAAGATACATAATGCCCATCAATTTTAAATCACTACACTAGCTGTTCAAAAAAGGTTTTCCCACATACCCACCCTAATTGTGGTAGTTGAAATTATTGACTTTTTTCGCCTGGATCACTTTGTTCAAGAAGCATATAAGGTGTTATGTCAACTGGGCCGTCCGACTGTTTTACCGCATCTTCAAGATCATTTACCTGACGGGTTGAGGTTCCCAAATTATGCAAGTATTCTATGCTTTTCAATGCTGACTCTCTGTCTCCGGTTTTCGCAAAAAACAGTGCATCTCTGTAATGACTCCAGGATAAAAACCGCCAGGTTTCATGTTCTTCAATTCCATTTTTCAGATTTGAATAAAAACTGCTCCATTGAAAAAAATGATCAACAGCCATATTTTTAATTTCCGACACACCAACCGGATATGGAGTTGCCCTGTATAAAATTGAATGGGGCAGAAGATAGTTCCAGGCATTATCACCAAGTTCAATGGAGGGATCTACAAGTACGGGAAATTTCTCCGCAAGGGAGGAGAGTGCTTTCTCTGAAACCTCGCCTTTGACAAAAACGGACCAGGCCAGCTCTTTTAACACAGGCATCTTTTTAGTAATTGAGGCAAGATAACCCGGATATCCAAAAAACATGGGGTTGACCACTTTAATATCTGGCCTTGATCCGTTGATTTGTTTTGCTGTCCACAAAAGAAAAAAGAGTTTATAGTAACTTGAAATAACCACTGTGCCTGTTTCCGCATTTTTTAAAGCCGAATCATAAACTGCTCTTGTATCCGAAAACCCTGAAAGATTTGTTAAAGCCCGATTGTTTCGAGTATTTACAGCAGGTAAAATAATAAATAACATGGCAAGAACCGGGGCAATATATTTACCCCGCTCTTTAAAAGTATTGTAAATAACATGTATAATAATAAATACAAAAACCCCAAAAGCTGTAGCCATAAGAGCAATTGCAGGCATTATATATCCATAATAATCGGGATTATAGGGATCAAAACCCATATATGCCCGCAGCATTAATGTCGTTGCCCCTCCGATAAAAATTGTAATGCCTGCAACTCTTGTGGATTTACGCCTTAAAAGCAGATAAAAACCCGCAAAGGCACACACCACAATAATCGGTCCAAGCTCGTTCATCACAGAAAAAATTCCATCTATTGGAGAGTCCATAAGATATGAAGGAACAAACTTTGTCATGGACTTCTGATAAACCGCGGCTGTTATTACCCAGATAAAATCTTTTACTGAATACACCGCACCAAGACCAATTTCGGGATAGGACATTGAACGTATTATAATAAAAAGATAGGGTAAAAGTCCAAGGATCGTAAACATTCCCATTTTCAAATACTCTATCAGAGGATTTTTTGTCTGTGGTCCCGCCGCTTTTATTAAGGCAGGAAGTGCCGCAGGGAGTGCCGCAAACATTATAAAATGGTGATTTGAAAGACCTAATCCAAAAATAAATGAGGCTATTTGAAGAAGCTTAATATCCGAAGCTTCAGGCTTTTTTAAAAGAGCATATTTAATAACCGGCAATATTGCAGAAAAAACCAGCAGAGCCTGAAGTGAATAAACCTCCTGCCTCACTGACTGAAACCAGAACGCCTTTGTTGAAAAAGTCAGAAGAGATATTGAGAGAGCAATAATTGAAGCAATAATATCAGGAACCTGGCTGGATGCATGCCTTAAAACCAGTAGAGTAATTTTATATAATACAAATGAGGCAAGGGCTCCAAAAACCGCTGAGGCAAGTGAAACTCTAAGGCCGATAGTTCCAAAAGGAAGCAGTGTAAAGGGTTTTGAAAGTAAAATATAAAGAGGATGTCCTGGAGGATGGGCAATCCCCAAAGTCTGAACCGCGGCGGTAAATTCTGAACTGTCAAGCCAGTAACTCCAGGAAGATGCGTTTATGATTCCAAGCCAGAGGGGAATTACAAATGACCCGATTGCAGGAATCTGAAAGATAAAAAGGGGAAGTCTGTTATTTGTATGGGAGTTCATTATTTATAATGGATAATCTTTATCTGTTCCACGCCCAAACCGGGCCAAAATCCTTACAACGGGGTATATCATTTTCAGGACAGTAAATGCGAACATGAAAGTGATCCCAGTGAAGATTTTTTTTAGGCTGTTTAAGTATCTGTTTTGCTTTTCTGATAAACCCCGGTGAATCGTTTATAGACTCACCATAATCAAGCATAAGTTTTTTAAGATGATTTGCTGTAAAAATCCATTGAACTTCTGAAAAATCCGAATTTATAAGCTCCTTTACGAGAAGATAGTTTCTTTTAGTATCAAATTTATATTTCATCGGGGGATCCACCGAATAGCCATTTTTATCAAATGCTGTAAAACGGGGAGCCTTGACTGATTTATTATTTTTTAAAGTGGCATAATACATTAAATCAACATCCCTGCCATTTTGATGGGATGCGTGATGATCCAGACGTCCTCCCTTTCGTGAAGAGAGATCTCCCACCTGAAGGTTTGCTCCGGGACTGTTTTTAGATACTTTAAAAGCCGCACTTTTTATTGTCATTACAAGTTCTCTGGTCCCGAATCTGACTTTTTCTTTTTGGGTGGATTCTAAAAGATTATAACCTCTCCCTTTTACAGGAATAACCTCTCCCTTCATTAAAGACCCTTTAATTGGAAGTCCTATTGATAGTGATTCAGAAAGGGTTGATGCAGCCAGAAGTGCCGTAAAAGGCAAAATTAAAATAAGTAATACCGTAATATTTGTAAAAAATTTTATTCCTTCTCTTTTTTTTAGTGACTTTATTTCGAATTTCATGTTTAAGAGATTAACAAATTGTGCTCCAAACTCCCAATTTTCGGTGTAAAAAGGTACAATTTATTAAAAAACGCCTGGAGTTGCCGGTTGATAGTCACTGGGCCCATGGCACGAACATCAATAAGGAGATGAAAAATGTCAGTATTTCACACAAAACAAAAACAGGAAATAATCGAAAAATTTAAAAAACACGAGTCTGATACAGGTTCACCTGAGGTTCAGATCGCTCTTTTGACAGAGAGAATCGTTTATCTTACTGAGCACTTTAAAACACATAAAAAAGACCATCACTCAAGAAGAGGTCTTCTTAAGCTTGTAAGTAAACGCCGTCATATGCTAGACTATTTAAAACGCAAAAATGTTGAATCATACCGAGCTATTACAAGCCAGCTTGGTATTCGTAAATAGTTCATTTTTTTCCTTTTTAAACTCCCTTTATTATTCTCAAATTTCTCGCGATTTCTGTTTTTAAATTAATAATACATTCAAAATGTGGCTTTAACCCCCATTTTAGTATACATTTTGCAACCCGTCCGGTTTTAGTATCCGGAGACTGTAGTCTTGCTCTGTGCACATCTTTTATTAATCTAAAGATATTCACTAAAGATGTTTATAGATCAGGACTAACATACATTGCGGATACTTTCTTGCCGGACATAATTAATCCGCCCTGTTTTGGGGCAGAAAGGTAACTATTATGTTTATCAAAGAAAGTGTAACCATAGGCAATAAAAAGCTTACAATTGAAACAGGCAAAATTGCCAAACAGGCTAACGGCGCCGTAATGATCTCCATCGAAGATACTGTTGTACTTGTAGCAGTTGTCGCTAACAAAGAGGTCAATGAGGGAATGGATTTTTTCCCCCTTACTTGTAACTACACAGAAAAAATGTATGCCGCAGGAAGAATTCCCGGCGGATTTTTTAAAAGAGAGGCTCGTCCAAGAGAAGATGAGATTTTAACTGCCCGTATTATGGACAGACCTCTTCGTCCCATGTTTCCCGACGGTTTTGTAAATGAAGTTCAGATTGTTGCAACTCTAATGGCTTCTGACAGACAGAATCAGGGCGATGTACTGGCATTAACAGGCTCTTCCGCTGCACTTCACTTTTCGGATATTCCATTTTTCGGACCTGTTGCAGGTATAAGAATCGGCCGTATCGACGGTGAATTCATAGCTTATCCCACAATGGATGAACTGGAAAAAAGTGATATGAACATCGTTATGGCTGCAACAAAAGATGCCATCACAATGGTGGAAGGTGAAGCCAGCGAAATTTCTGAGCACGATCTTATTGATGCTCTTGAGTGGGGACACAAAGCAGTAATGCCGGTTCTTGAACTTCAGGACGCAATTGCACAGAGTGTCGGCAAGAAAAAATGGGAAATAACTCCAGTTGTTAAAGACGCAGCAATCGCAGCAAGAGTTGCAGAGCTTTTTTCAGAAAAACTTGATGCTGCCACACAAATTAAAACAAAAGAGGAACGCTACAGTACAATCGATGCATTGTCGACAGAGGCAAAAGCTACACTTTCTGAGGAGTTCCCTGACAAAAAAGGTGAAATTTCATCCGCATTCAGCTCCCTGAAAAAGAAAATTGTCAGAGAGCGAGTTCTTGGAAAGAGCCTCAGAATTGACGGCAGAAGCCTTACAGAAATAAGAAAAATCACATCAGAAATCGGCATTCTCCCAAGGGTTCACGGTACTGCCCTTTTTACAAGAGGAGAGACCCAGGCAATTGTTACAGCAACCCTTGGAATGTCCAGTGATGAACAGCGTCTTGACGGTCTTTACACACCTGAGAAAAAACGCTTTATGCTCCACTACAACTTCCCTCCCTACAGTGTTGGTGAAGCCAGAGCAATGCGTGGAACATCCAGAAGAGAGATTGGACATGGAACTCTGGCAGAGAGAGCAATTTCAGCTATTCTCCCCGCACCTGAGGATTTCCCCTACTCTTTAAGAATTGTAAGTGAGATTACAGAGTCCAACGGTTCATCATCAATGGCCAGCGTTTGCGGCGGATGTCTCGCTCTTATGGATTGTGGTGTTCCAATTAAAACTCCTGTTGCAGGTATTGCCATGGGCCTTATGAGTGACGGAGAGAGAACAGCCATTTTATCGGATATTCTTGGTGATGAAGATCATATGGGAGACATGGACTTTAAAGTTACCGGTTCTTCAAATGGTATTACAGCTGTACAGATGGACATTAAAATCAAAGGCTTGAGCCGTGAAATCATGGAAAAAGCTCTTGACCAGGCTAAAGAGGGCAGACTTCATATACTTGGTAAAATGCTTGAAACAATTGCAGCACCGAGACCTGAGCTATCAAGATGGGCTCCAAGAATCGAACAGATTAAAGTTAAACCTGATCAGGTAAGAGTAGTTATAGGTTCCGGCGGCAAGACAATTCGCGGTATTGTTGAGCAGACAGGTGTACAGATTGATATTGAAGATGATGGGACAATTAATATTGCATCAAGTGAAGTAACGGCAATCGAAAAAGCTATTGCTCTTATTAACGGTCTGATTGAGGAGCCTGAAATTGATAAAGTTTACGAAGGAACAGTTGCAAGAGTTGTTGATTTCGGAGCATTTGTTACAATTTTACCAAACACGGACGGACTGCTTCACATATCCGAAATGGACTGGGCAAGAGTTGAAAATGTAACAGATATCTGCAAAGAGGGTGATACCATAGAGGTAAAAGTTGTTGAAATTGAAAAATCTTCAGGAAAAATCAGACTCTCCCGCAAAGTTCTCCTTGAAAAACCCGAAGGTTACGAAGAGCGCCCCCCAAGACCACCAAGAGATAATCACGACAGAGGCGGACGTGGCGGCGACAGAGGAGACCGTGGCGGGCGTAATGATCGCGGGGGTAACAGAGGCGGCGGAGACCGCAACAACAGAAGATAATTATCCCCCTTAATTATTTCATCCCATATTTAAATTATCACCAATTTTCCATCTGCTGTTGCAAATTAACAAAAATAAGAATAGAAATATTTCCATGTAAATCATCAGTTTAAGATGAATTAATTATGTAAATTTATAAACATGATAAACATTGACATATACAACTCTGAAAATATCGATTTTGTTGAATTTTCCAATATGCAAAGAGATTCTTTTAAAGAATTACTTTCAAAAATGGGAGTTTCAGATTCCTTTATGACTCCTGACTTTTATAAATGGAAATATAACTCTCCTTTTGGTCAGGCCAAAATTGTTCTCGCTAGAGAGGATAAAAAAATAGTCGCTTCAACTGTAAATCAGGCATTGAAAATTCAGCATGGAGAGCTGGAATTTTCAGCATGGCAAAATGGTGATTCAGCTATGCTGCCTAAATATCGGGGACAGGGGCTATATAATAAATGTGTTAAAAAAGCGGTGGAATCTCTGGAAGAGAATGAAATTATTTACGGATTTCCTAACAAAAATTCCATAAGAGGCTTCTCATCCCATGTAACCATGGACAAAGGTATAATCCCTCTTCTTGCTTCTTCTTCTCTTTTTCCATTTTGGGCATCAGGCAAACATATAACCCTGATAAAAAGTTTTTCTCAAATTGATTATAATTTTAAGGCATTTAGAAATTTTAACACTGTTTCAATTTTAAAAAATAAAGAGTACCTCTCCTGGAGATATGAAAACCATCCCTTAAACAGTTATGTTTCATATTTTTATAATAATATTGATAATAATGAACAGGCTGTTGTTGTTACGAGAAAAGCGGTAATTGACGGAAAAAAAGTTTTGGTGATTATGGAATTATTGGGAACATCACTTAAAGCCATGTCAAAAGTACTGGGATATGCTATTTCCAAACAGCGTACAGGACTTGCTACATTAATGTTTAACAACTCCTTCACTTTTTTTGAAGCTCTCTATCTTGGCTTTATAAAAGTACCTCATCAATTGTTGCCTAAAACCCAAATCCTCTTTGCAGATGCAAAAGGAAAAGATGCAAAAGCAGTTTTGAATCTGCCATGGCAAATTCAGATGGGTGACTGGGATGGTTTTTAGAAAGTATTTTATTATATGAAAAAAGTAATTATTAATGCGGATGATTTAGCTCTCAGCGAAGGTACCAATACTGGAATCATCAATGCAATTAAAGATGGAATTGTATCAAGTACAAGTATCATGGCATGCGGAGATGCCTTTGAACATGCTATATCATTACTTAAAGAAAATAATTTTTCCGGGCTAGTCGGAGTACATCTGGTTTTAGATGAAGAGAAGCCGCTGCTTTCTCCCGCAGACATTTCAACTATTGTTAATGATAAAGGTCTATTTCTATCAAGAGGAGAACTCCTGAAAAATCTATTGGTTTTCAAAAAAATTAATTTAGACCATATACGTAGTGAATTCAGGGCTCAGATTCAAAAAATAATTGATTCCGGAATTAAACCCTCTCACCTGGATGGGCATGGACATGTACACGTTTACCCGGGTATTAACAAAATCATTATCGAACTGGCCAATGAATTTAATATTAAAAAAATACGCCTTCCTGCTGAAAGCTATTTCTATTTTGATTTGAAAAATTTTAAACTCAAAAAATACATCAACAAACTTATTGTAACTACCTTTTCATTATTATCAAAAAGACTTTTTAAGAAATCCGGACTAATCTATCCGGCGGGTTTTATGGGAATGCTGTTTGGTGGAAATCTAAATACCTCCAATCTGAAAAAAATTCTATCCAGCATACCCTCTGCTGAAAATTTTGAAATAATGTCTCACCCTGGAATAAGCGACTTACAAAGATCTGATAAATATAAACACTGGAACTATAAATGGGAAAATGAATTTAATGCATTGACATCAATGGATAAAAATCAATTATCTCAAAAATACAATCTCGAAATAATCTCATTTAACGATCTGTAACCAGATTTAATATCATCTTAAATTTATCCAGCTTTTATCTTGACAGGGAATGGATGTGCATTGCTGCTTCTACACCGTCTCCGGCTCCTGTGGCCAGTTGACCCAGGGTACCTTTTCTGGCATCTCCGCAAATGTAGAGTCCCTTTTGAGGATTTAATATTCCAGATTCTATCTCTATGTTTGTCAACAGATCAGTGAGTGTTGATTTTCTGCCAATCGCTCCAATTATTGCATCATATTTGTCAAATCTGATTTCTGACTGATTTTTTTTGACAATCATCTCAATTTTACCGGATTTAATACTTACATAATCAATTTCTGTATTATAAAAACAGCGTATCTCAGGTTTTTTATTAACCTCTTCTATTAATGTATCTGCACCTTTTAATTTCTCAGATCTGCAGATTATATCTGCCCTCCCTCCCCTTTTCACAATTGACAGAGCGTAATCCATGGAGGCTTCGCCTCCTCCTGCTATTAACACTCTGGAAGGCTGTTTAAATTTTTTAAACAGATCGAATACTTCATAAAAAATCAGACCCTGCTCAACAAGGGATTCAACTCCTTTAAATTTAATCTTTTTTGGAGTTGTCCCCCAGCAAATTAAGAGATTATTACAATGATAGCTCTTTTTATCAGTTATGACTAAAAACCCTTTATCTTCTCTTATTACCTTTTGGGCAGTCTCACCGTGAATTTCAATATTATGTTCCCGAAGATTATTTTCCAGGCGTTTTGCAAAATCAATACCCGTAATTGGTTTTTCAAATCCTGGATAATTATTGATTAAACCGGCATTTTTGATAACCCCGCCGGGAGTTCTGTTTTTATCAAGAAGTACAAATTCTATTCCAGCTTTTTTAAGCTGAACTGCTGCCCCGCACCCGGAAATTCCGGCCCCAATTATTAATGAATCTGACATAAATTTAAAATCTCTTTTGCTGTAACAGGCACAGACACAGCGGTTGACAGATTTTTAAGTGATGAAAGGTGGGTCTTGTATGTTGTGGTACAGGTTAAATCTACTGGAACAAAAACTTCAAACCCTCTGCAAAATGCTGACCTTGCGGTTGTCTCAACACACATCTGGGTTAAAACTCCTGTAACAATAACCTGTGTAATCCCTGCTGTTTTCAGATATTCATCAAGAGATGTGTTGTAAAAAGCGTCGTAGCTGTTTTTTACAATAATCTTTTCATCTTTCAATGGCAAAAGCAGTGGGTTAATCTCCGCGTCTTTAGTACCCGCTTTTATAAAATCATTAAAAAACTTTTCAAACATTCCAAGGTCACCACTGCCTGTATGCTCGTGTCTTGTAAAAACTACGGTTCCACCAAGTGTCCTCCACTTTTTTAGAACATCCTGTAAACGTGAAACAACAGATTTTGCTGCAGGAAGATAATGGCTGCTCTCTGGTGAAGTAAAATAGTTATTCATATCAACAACTATCAAAGCACACTCTTTGGGATTTATTACAAATCTGCTCTTTTTATCAGGAGGAAAACCAATCTCTTCAACAATCTTATCTGCAATATCATCTGTAAAATAATCCATTACAAAACTCAAACTGCCGGGATTTTCACCCTGCCTGACGGGTTGTTGTCACTGACTCCAGCTCTTCTTCTTCCTGCTCTTTCCCATGGGCCCTAAGAGCCGGCAGCATTATAAATGTTGCAAAAGCCGCCAGAATCATAGTCATTGCCACAAGCATGCCAAATCTCTGCATCGGAACCATATTGGAAATACACAAAACTGCAAACCCGGCCCCAACCTGAAATGCGTTTGAAATAATTGACGGACCCACTCCTGCTGTTGTCTGCTCAAGAGTTTCACCCCTTTTTTGCCTTCTCCATAAAAAGTGAATCGCGTAATCAACTCCAATACCAAGGGCAATTGCGGCAATCATGCTGGTTGTCAAATCAATGGGAATGGCAAAAGCCCCCATTACACCAATGGCAAGGGCGAGCATTAAAATTGCCGGGAGAACCCCTTTAACAGCAGTTAAAAGAGATTTAAAAAGAAGTGCCATTATTATTATCAAAATAACAATTGCCACAATAAGAGATCTAATCTGGTTTGAAATTGTACTGGACGCAAGAGCAACATTAATAACCGGCGAACCTGTTACACTTGCCAGTATTAAAGTGGCATCTTTTCCTTTGCTTTCAAACCCGTAAACCGGAATTGTAAGGTCTGTCAAGGCCCACTCAACTCTCGATTCAAGCTCAGGAGTCGGACTGTTAATTTCTAAAGCCCGCAAAACCGAAACTGAAAGTCGTTTTGCAATAATCTTATTTTTTTCCTGAAAAAGACCCTGAGTAAGAGATTTGGCTGTAATTTCCATACCCTCTTCATCTCTTCCACATGTTGCAGGCAATGAATCCCTTAATATCTGAACCATTTTTTTATAATCTGTAAACTGAAGACCGGCTTTCTCAAGTCTCCCCAAAACAAGCTCTTTTCTATTGTCCCATTCAGTCTGCTCAAGCTCGGTTACAGGGGGATCAACTCCGTCATTTTCTCTCTCATCTTTTAATTCATCTATATCAATAAACGCATAATTATCAATAAGGTGTTCAGTTACAAGAGCATCCACAGCACTGTTAAAATCACTACCAGGTTTCAAATCGTGATTTCCAGATTTTTTAATAGCTGCATAAACCTTTTCGTCTGCACCTGCTTTAATTTTTTCAGTTGAGAATATTTTTGCAACTCTAACAATTTTTTTAGCAGTCTCAGCACGCATTATATCAATATCCAGAGCCCGTTCTTTTTCTGATTTGGGCTGAAAAATTGTAATGGGCTGTGAGGCTTTAACGAGATTTCCCTCCCCGTCATATTCAGGAACAGTTGAATAATCGTCCTTAATATCTTGTAAAGCAAAAGGATAAATCTGTACCGCCCGTACTGCTCTTGGAATCTCATTATCAATAAATTTCTGAAGATTCTGCACAGTGCTGTTTACTTCAAGAGGTGTAATATCACCAAGGCGAATCTGAACAAGAGAAGAATCCTTCTTTTTGGATACCATCTGATCAATAGCCGCAGTTCCTTCCAGAAAGGGATAAAGTGAGCCCACCCTTCTGTTGGTTACAGGAATATCAGCTCTCCCGCCCATTGCCTCACTCATCATAATAAGGGAATCAGTAATTGATGAAACCTGATCAACTTCATCCAGGCTTCTTGCGTATTCAACAAGTTTCTGAAGCTGCGCCAGGACAAAAGGAGATCTCATATCCCCCTCAAAATAGATCTGAAGATAGGTGGAGCCTCCAAAATTTCTTACCATAAATTTGTTGGCAAGTGCCGGCTCTGAATCCTTTGAAAAAAATGAATCAAGAGTTGCATCAGGTGCAATTCTCATCATTCCGCTAAGACTTATCAGGCCTAAAACAGCACATATAAGTAAAATAAATTTACGGTACTTTCCAGAGAATCCGCCGATTTTACCAAGTGGTTTTACAGGAATAATCTCGGTTATCTTTTTAGGAGTTTTTTTACCAAAAGAGAGAATTGCGGGAACAACTGTAAGTGCCAGAAGAGCTGTAATTGCAACGCCTATTGCCGCCTGGAGTCCAAAGTCCCTTAAAGGAGCTATATCCATGGCTAAAAATGAGATAAATCCCGCACTTGTTGTAGCAGCAGATGCAATTACAGGTGGCCCCATATTACGCATCATCTCATTTATACGCTCTTTAACATTATCTGCTTTTCCATTAAAATAACCCGCAAGCATATGAATTCCATATGCCCCGCCAATGGCCATTAATATAGTGGGAAGAGAGGAGCCTACAATAGTAAGCCCCTTATTCTGAACTGCGATAATTCCCATAAGCCATACTATGGCAACCCCCACAATTCCCAGAGCCAGCAACACCCCCGACAAATTTCTGAAGATTATAAAAGTTACCAGAAGGACAATCAGGGCCACCACAGGAGTAAGTTTTGCCAAATCCTTTTTAGTGCCCCCAGCAAGATATTCCCTAATAAATGGTGAGCCGCCATAATAAATATTTTTATTTTTCCAAATGGATGCAGCAGATTTTTTAATCTGCTCAGCTATCTTTATTGGTGGAGTATCACCACCTAAAAAGCAGAGTATCATCGCAGCTTTTCCATCTTTGGAAATAAGATTTCCCACAGCATTCTTATTATTTAAAACCCTCTTTTTTAGGGCTTTTAATTCAGAATCAGAAGTCGGAATCTTATCCATCACAAGAGGTGTCACCCTTAAACCATCGGGCGCCGGTTGAGGATCAGGAATCTCTGTAAAAGATAGCACATCAAAGACTCCGTCAATCTGACTGATTTCTTTAGTCATTTTACGTACAAGTTTAATATTTTCACGGTTGAGCATGGTATCTGCCTCAAGACCGATAATAGCAACATCCAGACCGCCGAACTTTTTATTTACCCTGTTAAAAAGTTTCACGTCAGGATTATCCTGAGGGAGAAACTGCATTACATCATCATCAGGTTTCAACGATGGAAGAAATGACCCAAACAATCCGGTAATAACAAGGGCAGCTATAAGAATAACTACTCTAAATCTGATCACAAACCTGCTTAAACTATTCATTATTTACAAAGCTCTTTCTTATTAACCAATAATTAAAAGACCAATAGGTCATTATTAACTAACTCTTTTAACAAAACAGTTAAAAATAAAACAATAATATTACATTTTTTTTAACAATCACCCAATATCTTCACGAATTTATGAAAATATTTAGTACAAAAAACTGCCTATTCCCAACTTGATTCAGGCACAGACCGTTCCCGGAACCGTTCCCGGACGGAGGCCAGTCAGTCTTGTTTTAACTGGCACAATTAACCGGCACAGCCCTGTCAATCGTGCCAGTTGTGCCACTTTTTTAGC
>JAFGVO010000359.1 GCA_016937935.1 Deltaproteobacteria bacterium
GCTGACGAAAGATTCTGTCCACCTCCGGTAGTACCGTTCGACAATCCTGATACAGGAATTGAAGCCCAGCCTGGAACAGTATCTGTAATTCGAATTATTCCTGTTGTCTCAGTGTTACAAACTCCGTTTAAACAAACATATTGGCAATCAGGTTGAACAGACCAGTATCCACTGTTGTCACATACCCTTGGAGTATTAGAATCGACGCACTCTTTTTCCCCGGGAGTACACTCCGTAATATAAGTATCCGACCCAGTGTCATTTCCAGTATCACTACCTGTATCAACACCAGTATCAGAATCTATTGAACCATCACAACTTCCCGCTGCAATACCGGCACCTTCAATTGTAAGATTATCAATATTGGCAAGTCCGTCACCAGTTACCGATTCAAGACGAATAATATTATTTCCGGCTGCAAGACTAACTGTGATAGTTGAGGTTTCCCAATACGTCCAGTCGCCGGTGCTTGAAAATTCAACACTGCCTGCACTTATATCATTTATTATCAAATCTGCAGGACGATCAGATATTGAAGCATAATTCCAGGTTAAACTTGCAGTTCCCCCTGCGGCTGATACAACTGCCCATTCAATACCGGCACCTGTAACATTGTCCGTATTAGCATAACCTGTCCCTGAATATCCGCTATTCTTTGTTTCAATAATACCTTCAACAAAACAGAAACCATCTTCACCATCTTCAATAACCAAAGAATTATTTGTACCAGTATCTATGATAGTGTCTGTACCTGTAATTGTATCTGAGTCTGTATCCGTGTCTGTATCGGTATCGGTATCAATATCAGTATCAGTATCGGTGTCTTTATCAGTATCACTATCAGTATCTGTGTCTGTATCAGTTATAACCAGCGTTGTATCCGAATCAAAATATTCACTGTCAATTGAATTTTCACCACTGCATGAAACCATTATTGCCATACAAAATATTCCACATATAATCCATTTAAAATCACTAATCATGCCTCTTCTCCTTTATAGCTGCCCACCAAAATTTAATTTTGGCATTTGAGCTGAAGTGCCTAGCGTCAAGGGATAGAGGCCAAAAAAATTAAAACTATTTTGAGTTTAAAAATTTAATTTTATCCAGCATGAGATTCATATCACCGCTTGGATGGCTGATGGTAAGGCCGCGGAGATCTGTTACACCAGGGCAACTTTCCTGAATATTAATCTGATATGTCTCCCATTGTTTACTAACTGTAATTGTTGTGGGGTTTTCACAGCGGGCATCTTCAGTTCCTGGAGCAACTTCAACAGTACCCGTCCCTCCTGTACTTTTAACTGTGAGCTCAATGGTATTAAAAGTATCAACAGGAAAAATATGTCTGTAGGTTAGGTGAAGACCACTGTCTTTAAAATTTTCAAGCTCCAGACAATACTTGCTGTCATCAGCACATGAATCATCTGTCTCTTTTAAAATTGTTGAACCCCATGTATTAGACTCCCAGCGCACACTGTCAATTCCTCCAAACCCTTCGTCGTAAACGTCACCCGGAGGGGTAAACTCACAAACACCTTCAGGTTGCTCACCATCAGAAAACTGAATGCCCGTATCAAAATTTGAATCTTCGTTAACATCATAGGTTAAAATATTTTCAGCAACAACCACCTCTCCATTAGCACCAGTAATCCTGAAAATTCCTCCCGGGCCTCCATCCCCAAAAGTATCTTTATCATCTTCCTGACACCACCTTGCAAGACATCTGTTCATTGGCTGCCAGTTTTCACTTCCTGCGGCTTTATACTCAACATTTCGAATTGGAAATCTGTGATTAAAAAAAGCGAGCTGCAAATATCCCCACTGATTTCTGGCGGTGATATGAACGTAAATATTTCCGTTTACCGGACATGGAACCCGTCTTACAGCTGCTTCACCCAGCCATCCGCCCCCATCAACGGCAGCTGCAACTTCACTTGAAACATCAAAGTGAAAATAGGTTCCGGCACAAATGGGATTTCCCTCAACAGGACAGAGATCGTGAACCATAATAATTTCGTGGCCAAAGGTTGTACTTAATTCAAAGCACTCCCCGCAGGACTCCCCTGGCTCCCCGCCATAAGTACTGCCGTTATAAGGCTCTGCTATTGCCACAGTCATACCTGCACGAACAAAATCAGGAAGAACTGCATCAGTTCGATCAAACCCGCACCATCCAACAATAGAAGCTCCATAGGTAGTCATTCGGACACTTCCGCAATCCTCTGCAACACCTGGCGCAGGGTTATCTGAATTGTAAGGAGAGATATTATCATTTACACCACTGTCAGCTTTTGAATCCTCCCCTGAATTTTCCCCACATCCCAAAAGCATAAAACAGAAACTAAAACAAAAAACATTAAAAACAGACCCGCAATTTTTAATTGCTTTTATAAACATAAAATACTCCCTCTCTCTATAAAAATAATTTCTTATAATTATCAAACTTAAAATCTAACAGAAGAAGCATTTAGTTCAATTGAATTTAAAGATAAGCATAAACAAAACTTTCATTTTTTGAGTTTGTGTATGAATATTACGTTTGACATAAAAGTACAAAAAACTTTACCGGAGGAAATTATGACTCGCGCTCAGGATATTCGAGAAAAAATGCTTGAAGCTCTAAAAGAGAAACAAAAGAATATGATTCCTACATCGAGAACCGGACGCTTTGGCAGTATGGCTAAAAGTGCAATTCGCGGTGCGCTGATATATCGAAAAGGTAAAAAAAATATGGATGGAGAAGACGAGCTTCCCCTTGATACTGAACAGCTTGTTAAACTGATTACCTCAGTTGGACAGTTAAAAGGTATTGCAATGAAGATGGGTCAGATTATGAGCTATATTGATATGGCCATTCCAAAAGAGATGCAGGAGGCCCTGAGCGTGCTACAGACTCATGCCCAGTCAATGCCCTTTAAAAAAGTAACTGAAATAATACAGGCAGAACCTGGTTTAAATGGTAACCATTTGCTATTAAAAATGGAAGAAGAACCTGTATCTGCAGCATCAATAGGCCAGGTACACCGTGCAATTTTACCTGATGGAACAACTGCTGCAGTTAAAATTCAATACCCTGAAATTGCCAAATCAATAATATCGGATTTTGGTCCTGCATCTGCGGGAACAAAAATGGCTTCAATATTTTTTCCAAACGCCCACATTGATAATTTTATAACAGAGGCAAAAGACAGGTTTTTAGAAGAATGTGACTATAAACACGAAGCACACTGTCAGGAAATTTTTGCAGCTATATATAAAGATCACCCGGTTATACAGATTCCCTCTGTACATGAAAAATATTGTACACAGAAAATACTGACTACCACATTTGTTGACGGAATCTCTTTTGAAAACTATCTTCTTACAAATCCGTCACAGCATGAAAGGAACATAATTGGCGAAGCGCTGTTTGAGTTTTACATAGGTTCTCTTTTCAGACACCAGATATATAATTGTGACCCCCACCCTGGAAATTACCTTTTTCATAAAAATGGTAAAATAACAATGCTTGACCATGGATGCACAAGACAATTTGAACCTTCGTTTGTTGCCAGACTCGCAAACCTGACAAGTGCTATTCACTCAAATAATAATGATGAAATTCATAATGCACTTATTGGGCTCAAAATTGTAAAAGAGGGTAAAAAATATGACTTTGAAATGATACACGGTTTTCTAAAATCCTTTTATGGAGCAATGTTAAAAGATGAAACATGTAAAGTAAATCTTAGCGAAGCCATAGAAATGCGTGAGGTATTCAAGAAAAAACAGCAGCTCATGAAATTTTCACTCCCTGGAGAATTCACCTTTTTATTTAGAATCCGCTTCGGGTTAATGTCAGTCTTAAGCCGCCTCCAATCCGAAGCAAACTGGTATCAGCTTGAACACAAATACGTAAACGATTTCGCAAAAAAATTCCCTCTGTTGTCTTAATGCAATTTCATGTGAGTGCATTATAAATCCATCCTGTTTAAATTACAGCTCACAATCAGATCAGAAAAAAATCCAAAAGGAGAGCTGCCAGACCAATCCAGAAAAAAAGCAGAACCACCCATTTAGGCAATACATTAAAGTTGTTGTTCATAGTTGGACCTTAATAATTATAAAAGAAAAAATTGTTCAGGGGTCAAAGCTGGAATCCTTGATTTTTTAAAATCAGAAATATTACGTGAAATTATATAATCAATATTTTTTTTAATTGAACTGACTTCAATAACAGCATCTTCAAAATCACTTATCGGTGAAATAAGTGAATCACGAAGAATTTTTTCATCAATTGAGATAAGTGTAAACATATCGAGCAATGCAGAAATAGTATTAATAACTTTGGATTTATTTTTTTGTTCCTTAAACAAAAAATATGAGAGAGTTGTCACTTCGTGAGCACAAATAAACCCTGAAACTTTTTTTTCAACACACAGATCAATTAATGATGCTGCTTCACTATGAAAATTTCGTTTATTTAGAAAATCAAGAATAATATTGAGATCAATTAAGAGTTTTTTCATGAAATATTTTCCTTAACTCTTTTTTATCAGGAATTTGTTCTGATTGAAAAATACCATACAGTTGATAAGTTTTAGAATTTAATATCTGCTTCTTGTCAGAAGTTTTCAATCTATAAAGATAATCCTCAAACAACCTGGATATTGATAAATCATTTTGCCGTGAATACAAATGGGCAAATTCAATCAATTCCTCATCAATATTTAAAGTTAATTTTTTAGACATTTGCACCTTCCTTACGTATTAAATATAAATATACACGTACAATATGTCAAATAATAAAATCTAAGGAGCATTAGCATATCCTTTTCCTTAGATAATAATTTAAATTACTGAAGTGATTTGGGTGCTTCAAGCCATATCCCGGGACAGCAATATTTTTCTTTGTCCCCTTTCCACCACCAGCCTGAATGGCTCCCAGACCATATTGGCTGGCCTTTACCTTTTTTAAGTTTATTGCTCGAGGGTATTTTAAGCCAGTTACTATAGCAGCCTTTAAGTAATGAAGGATCTCCATTTTCATCAAACTCAACATCGCTGCATTTAACATCATTTTGAAAACTTAGAGAATAACCACTCTCATTTTTTACAAATCTGCACTTTCTTAAACGGACTGTAGATATTGCACGACACCTGATTTCTTCATTAAGCCATGCATCTCTTCTCTTTTCTGTACCATTTAAAGATATACCGGCACCATCAGTATCATTGTTGCTTTCAACAATATCTTTTTTATCAGTATCATCACCAATAACCCTTGATGGGGACAAATTGACATTCTGACTGTCATCAGTGTTTTTTGCAGAAGTATCGTTCAAGATCTTTTCAGATATAACCTTTTCAGGCTTAATCTTCTTTTTAATACACTTTTTACTTTGAGATTTATCTGATTTTAAATGTGTGCCATTGCTGTTTTGACAACCTGCAGCCAAAAAGAAAAAACTCAGAATCATCAAAAAACCATTTAAATATTTTTTCATTTACAACTCACAATTCAATCCGGTTTTATAAAATTGCCATGTTTAACAGCGGTCAAATCAAACTTGCCATTTTTCAAAAGATCTTTTTTTTCTAAAAGATTCATCTCTTTAACACTGTCTCCTGCTCTTTTGTTCCCTGCCCCGCACGCACATGAGCCTCCGTGACCACCATCAACTGTTGCATGACAGGATGCTTTTAAGGGTGTTTTCTTTTTAAAAATAATACCAATAGATAAAAATAAAATTGCTATTGAAAACATTACTGTTCCTGCAAAAATTGTCGCAACCATAATTCAAACCAGCTTTCTATTTAATTCCATACTCTTTAAAAGAGTCTGTCTCGCTATAAATATATCCATCATCTTTATCCCTGTTTACAAAAAACAGTTTAAGCCCGTGTTTTTTTCCAAATTCCATCCCCTTTTCACTCCCCATTACAGTAAGTGCAGTAGCCAGGGCATCAGCAGTCATACAGTCATCAGAAATTACAGATACAGATGCCAGCCCGTGCTCAATGGGTCTGCCTGTCACAGGATCAATTGTATGGGAATACCTCTTATTGTTTATAAAATAATAAGATCGATAATCCCCCGAAGTTGCAATAGCACTGTTTTTTAAAGATACAACTCTAACGATTTGTCTCTCTAAGGTATCAACAGGATTCTCAATTCCTATTTTCCAGAAGCTCCCCTTCTGATTTTGCCCGCAGGCTCTGACCTCCCCTCCAACTTCAACCATGATATTTTTTAGCCCGACTTTTTCAAGAGCAGTAAAAACCATATCCACAGCCCTGCCCTTGGCGATTGCAGATAGATTAATACTCAGACCTTCCACCTTTTTCACAACAGTATTTTCTTTTTCATTCAATATTATGTTTGAATATCCTATCTGTTTTTTTGCAGCTTCAATCTCTTTTAAATCCGGCTCCTTTTTGAGTTCTTTTCGATCGTAAAAACCCCACAGTTTTATAAGAGGTCCAACGGTAATATCAAATGCTCCACCTGTCATCTCACTTATTTTTTGTGAATATTTCAAAATCTCAATAACCTGTGGCAGAACCTTGACGGGTATACCAGCCTTTGCATCATTGATTCTGTAAATATCCCCTCCTTTTTTATAGGGGGACATATGATAATTAACAAACCGGAGCTCCTTTTTAATGAGCTTTTCATAACGACTCTTGTCATCAGCGTTAAAACTGTTCTTAACAATCTTTACACTATATCCGGTTGTCATTGTTGTGCCTGTAAAAACAAGCACTTGAGGTTTCTCATCCCTTGCGGCAAAAACAAATAAAGCAACGGCCAACACTGCCAGAACAGCAAAAACTTTTAAGTATATTTTTTTATGTAGTAAATTTTCCAAACCGCTTCTCTTTAATTTAAATCACTGGCTAAATATCTATACTATTGTACTGTCATTTCTTGCAACCACAAAAAAACCAGGTTCATAAGTTCTTGACATATTTTAGTTTTCAGGCAAATCCAATACTATGACTGTTTTGGATTCCAGTAAAAAATCTCTTTTAAAAGAAGTTGCAATTGCAGTTACTCTCCTGGGGTTCCTTATTGCATTGGTTGCAAAAACCGCCCCTCTTTTAGGTCTGGAAAGTATCGTAACCGCAATGGCCGGAATAATTTTAATATTTATCCCTGTATTCATCCTTGATAGAAAAGGAAAACCCTACAAAAAATACGGTCTGACTTTTTCATCCCCGTTAAAAGATCTTCCTGTAGTATTCACCATTTCACTTGTTACATGGACCCCAATTGTTATCTTTATATTTATTTTTCCTGCATTGTGGGGACTTAAAAATGCCTTTTTTTCACTGGATAATTTTAAAGCTTCTCATAATTTACTCCAAAGCTCAGCTGTGCATCTGTTTATTGTTGCAATACCTGAAGAGTTTTTTTACAGGGGATATCTCCTTGGCAGGTTTGATGAAATTTTCACATCCAGAAAAAAAATTCTTGGAGTCGAAACCGGCCCCGGACTATATATATCCTCTCTTCTATTTGCAATTGGTCACTTTATAATTATTCCTGAGCCATCAAGACTTCTTGTTTTTTTTCCTTCTTTAGTATTTGGATGGTTGAAATACCGGCAAAAAGATATAAATTCATCTGTTATGTACCACGGGGGCAGCAACATTTTTATGAATATTTTCAGAACAGGTTTAGGCCTATAATTTTATTACTTTTAAAGGAGAAATCATGATCCCTCAAACACCTCCAATAGTTGACGAACTTATCAATATGGCTCTCGCTGAAGACCTTGGTAATGGAGATATAACAACCAGGCTCTGTGTCCCCGAAGATGCTATGGCAAATGGAATGGTAATAGCAAAAGAGTCTCTCATTGTCAGCGGCATTGATGTATTTATTGAAATAATGAAAAAAATTGACAATTCCATACAAGTTACACTTGAAACAGAAGAGGGAAAAACTGTTAAAAAAGGGGAAAAAATTGCAATTGTTAAAGGAAAAGCTTCATCACTTCTCATGGCTGAACGAGTTGCCCTTAACTATCTTCAACGACTTTGCGGAACAGCTACTCTTACAAAAAAATATATAGATGCCTCCGGAGTTTCAGCTTCAAAAGTCCGACTTGCAGACACAAGAAAAACTACTCCAGGAATGCGTTATCTTGAAAGACGGGCTGTAATTTCGGGAGGAGGATTCAACCACAGAGTTGATCTCGGAGGAGGAATACTCATAAAAGAGAACCACATTGAGGCAGCAGGATCCCTGGAAAAAGCAATTGAACAATGTAAAAAATATGGTTCACATCCTCTGAAAATTGAGATTGAAGTTAAAAACAGGGATGAGCTTTTGCGGGCTCTTGATGCAGGTGCAGACATTGTAATGCTTGATAATATGACACCTGCTGAAGTTAAAGAGTGTATAAATCTGGCAGAAGGTCGCGCAATCCTTGAGGCATCAGGTGGAATTAATCTAGATACTGTCCATGGGTTTGCACAGACTGGAGTTGATGTAATCTCTGTCGGGGCATTTACACACTCGGCTCCATGCTGCGATATCAGCTTTATTATTGAACTTATAAAATAAACAGTTATTTTTTTCGTCAAATTTTTTCAGAGGCTTTAAGCTGAAACAGGAGATTCTAAATGACTTTACATAAATTAAATGAAATAAATTTTAAAACATTCAGCAAAATTGCCTTTTTAACTGCATCACTTTTTGTTTCATCAATAACAGGGTGCACAGGCTCAATCAACTTCTATTACCACCAGGATACCAGGCCCTACTTTACTAATACCCCACCTCCTCCACCTCCTGTAAAATTTGAAAATAAAACAGCTTCACCATCTGACAATCATATCTGGATTGAAGGATACTGGAAATGGAACTACTCAAGTAAAAAATGGATATGGATTACCGGCCACTGGACTGTTCCTCCTAAAAAGAACTCGAAATGGGTAAAACCCCAATATGGGCAAAGCGGAAAAGATACATATTACAAGCCCGCTCACTGGGAGACTGCGCCTCACATAAAGACAAAAAAACCTGTTGTAAGGCAAACAAAGCAAAAAACAGTTATTGAGAAACAAAACAACAAAAAAGCCGCCGACAAAAAAGCTGCTGACAAAAAAGCTGCTGATAAAAAAGCTGCTGACAAAAAAGCTGCCGACAAAAAAGCTGCTGACAAAAAAGCTGCCGACAAAAAAGCTGCTGACAAAAA
>JAFGVO010000360.1 GCA_016937935.1 Deltaproteobacteria bacterium
ATTTAACACTTTTAAAAAATTAAACAGACAAATTATCAAATTAGCTCAACACCAGACGATTTTTAATTGAATAAAACGTTCAATCTTATTGAATAAAAGATTCAAACGTGTATTTAGTAAACTACTAATTTACTAAATTAGTAAAAAATCATTTAATAAACAGGAGAAACCAATGAAAATTCCTGCCAATCTTAAACATAAACCCGTTTTTGTGTCTGAGAACTATGACAATATTGATGGTCGCTACGCATATAAAAGCGATGCCAAGGGGTTATCTCTTGGGCTGGCTCAATGGAACGATCGGGGGAAGGTTGATATTTCGGCCAAGGTATGGCGTCATACAGGAGGCAAGTGGTCCCGTCAGTCTGAAGAACTTCCATTGCATCGCGTGTTGGACCTTGCCCTGTTTATATGCCACGCAAAACTACATTTAAAAGAGTCCTATCGCAAAGAAACACCATATGATCCCAATAATCCGGAAATTAACAGGGTGGGATTACAAGGAGATGCCATGACCATCCGTTTTGCGGTAGAAAACAATATGCTGGATGAAGACATTGCCTTGTTTCAACAGGCCCTAAGTGAAAACGATGAACTGTTAAGTGAACGTCTGATTCAGTTGTCTTCCATATTAAAAGATTTGGGATATTAACAATGAAGCCTGTTGACAAAAAAGAACTTAAGAATGCGTATAAACAGATGAAGCCCCAAATGGGAGTTTTTACAGTACGCAACATCAACAATCAGAAATGTTTTATTGAAGCCAGTAACGACATTCAAAGCATGTTCAACAGAATCAGGTTTCAGCTTGGTATGGGAATGCACCCATGCAAACCATTGCAGGAAGACTGGAATAAAAACAAAGAACAATCCTTCTCGTTTGAAGTACTTGATACCTTAAGCTACAGCAAAGACGAATCAAAAACAGATTACAAAGAAGAATTAAAACTGCTGAAAACACTCTGGATTGAAAAACTCACAAAAGAAGACTCAGAGAATCTCTATTAAAACAGCATCTTTTTTTATCCTGATTTTATAACCCGATAGCTGTCATTACTTCAGTAAACTGGGGGGTGAATGATCCGTCTGTTCGGCTGATTTCGGTGCCGCAGTCCCATAAAAGGGGAACCATTCCATAGGAGATTGCGGTTTCCATTACACTTTTCATCCATAAAACACGTGATGCCTGCTCACGAACGTATTCATTCTTTCCAATTGCCACGCCAAATTCGCCAATGATTACGGGAATGTTTCTAGCCTTGCTGAAAGCATCAAGTTTGCTGAACTGTGCTGCGAGTTCTGACTTTTCAGCAGTTGTGCCCCAGGTTGTTGTTGGATAAGTCCATACATCCGCCCAATAGTTTGCGGGCTCTTCGAGACCACAAAAAGGAAAAGGGGTATAATAGTGTACTGATAAAAACAGTCTGTTTTTAGCGGCTGAATCTGAAGGAATGGCAAAACCATTAACACAGGTTTTATCAATATCTGTGCCAAACCCCGAAATAAGCAGATTTCTGCTTGTGTTAGCACCACCGGCACTGCGGACGGTATTTACAAATAACTGATTGAGTTCGTTAAGAGGGGCGTAGTCAGGACTGCCCGAACTGTCCCCGTTTACATAAAAAACCCCCTCTTCGTTCATGGACTCAAAAACAAGGTGCTGCCCAAGATCTGAAAACTCCGCTGCAATCTGCTGCCAGTAGGACTTGAATTTGTTTCGCACATCATCTGTAAGTGTATATTCATAAGCATTATCTTGATTCTTAATCCATCCTCCGTCCCAGTGTATATTGACAATGCAATACATATTGGCATCAAGAATCCACTGTACAACCTCACGTACACGAGCCATCTTGTCTGACGGAATAACTCCATTATTGGAATATGTATCCCATGCAACAGGGAGTCGAACAGTTTTAATACCTCTTGAAGCCATACCATTTATGTAAGCCTGTGTAACAAGAGGCTGCCCCCAGCCCGTCTCCCAGATGTAAGTATTTTCGAGAGTGTTTCCAATATTGGTGCCCACACCCATATCTGCCGCCATGGCAAAAGAATCATAATCCGTGTCTGTATCAGTATCGGTGTCTGTATCGGTATCGGTATCGGTATCTGTATCCGTATCCGTATCTGTGTCTGCATCTGTGTCTGTATCTGTGTCAGTGTCCGTATCTGTATCGGTGTCAGTATTCACATCCACCAACCCGCCTGAATCACTTTGGGAACAAGATACAATCGTCGCAAACATCCCCAAAATAACAATAAAATAAACAAAATATCTTTTCATAAACCTATCCTTTTCTTTAAATTTCACTTCATAACCAATTAACCCAAAATTAAGGACGAAAATAAATCCCAATACGGCTCAGTTTAAAGTGTATTTATTTACAACAAAAGGGACATTTATTTGTGACCTGAGAAGATACTTGAACCCTCACACGCATGAGCTTACTAAAATTTAAACCAGCGGATCCTGGCCGTCGTGCACCTGGCAGACACTGTAAAAATTACCAAAAACTGAAACTATTAACGAAAGAATTGCAAATTTTCCACCCGTATTCGTCTTCTTGCAACACATGCATTATGTACTGTTTTGCGAAAGGGATTAAAAATATGATCAAACAGAGTTTTTTATGGTTGGGGATTTTGTTCTTTTTGGTGGCCGGATGCGATGACCCCGGCAGTGCAACTGATATTGACACAGAATCGGATGCTGACACTGACGCCTATACGGGTACTGGCACAGACACCTATGCGGATGCAGACACCGACACGGATACAGACACCGACACGGATACAGACACCGACACGGATGCAGACACCGATTCTTATATCAATACAGATACTGATTCTTATATCAATACAGATACTGATTCCGACGTTATTCCAAGCATCGGCTGCGGAAGGACACCCTCTCTATTGAACAGTCCCTCAACAGCCAATCAGAACAACCTCATGAACCGGCAATTCATCATCCGGTGGCCCGACAACTACGACAACAACCACCCATATCGGCTCATCATCAGTCTTCATGGGGCGTTCGGAGCTGACACCGACATCGGACCATCCTATTTGGGACTTTTTGATCTCTCAAACGACAGCACCATATTTGTTGCCCCCTCTGCAGAAGGCGGGTTCTGGAACTCATCTGCGGATACGGCTTTTGTTGACGAAATTCTCACAGTGGTCAAGGCCGACCTTTGTATCGACACCACGCGGATTATGCTGGAGGGATTCAGCCAGGGTGCCGCAATGGCGAGGGTACTCGGATGCACTCGTCCTGGGGTGTTCCGGGCTATTGTCGCCCACTCCGCCGGAGGACTTGACATGCCCTCCGAATGTGAGCCCATCCCTTACCTCGGTTCACTTGGTCTTTTGGATATTATGCCCAATTCACAGGAAACTCAGACTGATCCGTTCGCAAAGTGGAATGGATGTACCATCGAACATCTTCCCACCGCGCCTGATGGAGGCCACGTATGCACCAATTATTCCAACTGCCCGGCGGCTGATCCAGTTCGCTGGTGTTCTTTCGACAGCGACCACACTCCGTCTCCAACGGATATTGGGCAATTCACATCATGGATGCCTGAGGAAGTATGGTCGTTCCTGACCCAGTTCTAGGAAGTAGAGTGTGGCATGGACAGTGCTGGCTGATTTGGAAGGACTGCATCGGATTACAAGTAATCCTTGTTAATCATTATAATGTACAAAATTGAAAATTGGGTTGAAGTTGCTGAAAGTATTTCAGTATAATAAGACATATATTACTTGGCTGCAGGCGGATGTTTTGCTACTGCAGTATCTATTTTTACACGGGAGAGAACTTAATGCTAAACTGTTATAAATTATTTATCTTATGTGGGGTTATCGGAATGTTTTTGGGAAGTGGTTGCGAAGCGGATACGGTAGGCGCCAAAGTTGGCACAACGGTCGATTCGGATTCAAATGACAACACCGGTGGAGATTCAGGGGAAGATACCGGTGAGGGGACGGATAATGATTCCGGTGGAGATTCCATCGGCAAAAACAACGACAACGACACTGATGGCCTGTACTCCTGTACTCCGGGGCAGCCGTTGGAGCTGCCGGTTACGGTGCGGGATTTTAAAAAAACCGGAGATAATACCGATTTTCAGTCGGGGGTAACCAGCGTTGGTCTGGAGCTGGGGGTGGTGAAAGAACAGTTGGGTGACGACAATAAACCCGTATTTGATGTGCAACCGAATATATATTATTCTTCGTTCGGTGGAGCTGAAAATTTTACTCAGTGGTACAATACGGATCCGGACGGTGTGTACAACGTGGAAGTTGCCAAGACGATTTCACTGATCGATGAAGGGAACTCATGGGTGTTTGACTCTACGTATTTTTTTCCCCTTGGATTGGATGAGGGACTTGGGGCTGATGACGGCGATGTCACTGGGTGGAATGATGATGAAACCTTGCGCGACCAGCCGCAGAATTTCAGGTTCACGACAGAATTTCATATGGAGTTTACCTATGAAGCCGGACAGGTGTTTAACTTTCGTGGGGATGACGATGTGTGGGTATTTATCAATGGTCTGAGGGTGATTGATCTGGGCGGAATTCATGGGCCGGAGGCGGCGGAGGTGGAGCTGGATACGCTTGGGCTTACTGAAGGCGAGGTGTATCCCATGGATATTTTCCACGCGGAGCGCAATCCGGCGGGATCCAACTTTCGCATTGAAACGAATATTTCCTGCTTCACTCCGGTTGCGATCGACTAGTAATAAAGAACATTCAATTATGGCTACCCTTCTTCAAATATTAAAATTTGGGGCAGGATCCGTAACTTATATGGCTAAAAAATATTATAATGATGCTGACTGATTACCGGAGGAGGGACTTGAACCCTCACAAGCATAAGCTTACTGGATTTTGAATCCAGCGCGTCTACCAATTCCGCCACTCCGGCGCGAAATAGAAAAATTGAGATATCATTAAAAATAATCAAAGTCCAGCATAATCTGTTTAGATTTTTTATAGTTTAGAGGGTTAAAAATCCATTGTTGTAATTTTTTTTATGGGAATTTCGTCAAAGCGGTGAAAGGCTTCATCAATTTTTTTTATGCCATCGGCCCCTTTGTACATTATTACTACCGAAGAGGCATATGAAGCCTGGCGGGCGGCCTGTTCCAATGAGTGTCCCATTGCATATGAATACAAAAATACCGATGCAAAGGTGTCCCCTGCCCCTGTTGGATCTACGGGATTCATCTCTCTTACTCCAACACCAAAAGAGTCTGAGTCACCCCCCTGCACAAATACTTTTGCGCCCATTTCTCCATTTGTTACAACTACAACAGGAACACGCTCTTTTAATTTTTCAATTAAAAATTTGTCACCGTGTACAGCCGCATCTTCTACGGACAAAAAGATTACATCCAGTTTTGACAGAGAATGGAGTTCATCTTCTATGTCTCGCTTTGCCAGAATTGCCGGTTTATCAATATGCACTTTTTCATTTGCTGAAGGCAGATATAAACTTCCAGGTTTTTTTAAAAATCCCTGAAGCCCCGCACCTTTTATTCCACCATTAATATTTTTAAGCCAATTATTAAGATTTATCTCACCCGCAACAGGAGCAAGAAACAGAATGTCCGGATTTAAAAATTTGTTATCATTTTTTAGTACTTCAACCCTGTGAGCCTGATTTGTTACAAGCATAAGCCTTGGGGCATTACGGGGATAGGTATGTTCAAAAGGAGTTGTATGCTCACTTTGTTTATTAAAAAGAGTTACCCCGTCAAGTCTGTCAGTAAATGAAAAATCATCCCCAAAGCTTGTGACAAGAGCAGTCTTTAAATTTAGATGGTCAAAAATAAGTGACGAATAAAACGCAGATCCGCCCGGGGTATAAATTCCACTGTAGCAGTCAAGGGTTACATGTCCGGCTGTTAACGCCAATATTTTTTTTTGTAATTGAATCACAATGTAAATTCACCGCACGAAATATTGTAGCTCTGACCCGTTATTGCAGAAGATTTTGATGATGAGAGCCATACAACCATGTCAGCTACCTCTTTGGGTTCTACAAATCTTTTCATGGGAATGGATTTAACCGCTTCGGCGTACTCTTCGTCACGGGAGGTTCCGTTTTGATTTGCAGAGTAATCAAGGTCGCTCATTGCCATCCCCGTATTAACCCATCCTGGACAGACTGCATTTACTCTTATACTTTTTGGTGCAAGCTCTATGGCCAGGCATTTGGTTATTCCAAGCACTGCGTGTTTTGAGGCCGCATATGCACTGTAACCTGCTCTCGCAAGTTTTCCAAGCCCGGATGAAATTACAACAGCACTCCCTCCGTCAACTAAATTAGGAACGACTGCTCTAAATGTATTCCAGACACCTGTGATATTTGTATTTATAACTTTGTCAAAAACAGCGTCGCTTTCATCATCAAAGATTTCTGTCCGCTCGCAAACCCCTGAATTTGCAACAAGCACATGAATATTTTTAAAAGAAGCCAGCTTTTGATAAAGGTTTTCTCTATTTGTTACATCAGCAATTACAGGTGAAAACTCACCGGAACAGACTGCTGCTGTTTTTAAAAGTGTCTCTTCATTACGCCCCACGCCAATAATATGATATCCCTCGTGGCTCAGCATAACCGCAATCTCCCTGCCTATTCCGCCCCCTGCTCCTGTTACTACTGCATATTTCATCTGCTTATCTCCATTTATCAACCAGTTATTTTTCCATGCTTGCTTCTACTGCTTCGAGAAGAACTTTGTCTGCTACCGGTATGGCGTAATCGCCATTGACGCTCCACAGTTTGCCCACTCCCTGTAAAAGTGCCATTCTTGTTCCTCCCGAAAGAAACTTCTTATTGTATTTCATTGTCTCTAAAATCGAATCGGGCTTAATGTATGCGGGAATTCTTGATGGAAGTTTAAACTTATCATTTATTTCATCCTGAAGCTCTATAAGGTCGGCACTGCACCCGCCCATAAGATGGGAGATACGTGCAGCCACGCTCATTCCCACAGCAACTGACTCTCCATGATAATATGAATAACCTGTAAGATGCTCAACAGGATGTCCGACAGTGTGTCCATATTGAAGAATCATAGCATCTTTATGCTCTTTAGGGTCGTTTAAAACAAGCTCACACTTCAACTGAACATTACGCCTGATTGCGGCTTCAATAAAATCAAGATCTCTCAAATCTCCATTATGGGATAACAGCATGTCAACATAAGATTCATCTTGTCCAACAGCGTGTTTGATAACCTCGGCCATTCCGTCAGCAACAAGTCTTAAGGGCAGAGTGTTTAAAGTCTCAACATCAATAGCAACCATCTGAGGGCTGTAATATGAACCAACGAGATTTTTACCCTGATAGCCGTTTATTCCCTGCTTGTGACTCACAGCCGCATCGGACTGGGCCATTAAAGTTGTGGGGAGATGAACAAGGTTGAGACCTCGATAAATAGATGATGCCACAAAACCGCATACATTGCAGACAACACCGCCCCCTAAAGAGATGAATACAGACTGCTCATCAACACCTTTACGCAAAACCCTCTCAACAAGATATGCATAATTAGTCAGAGATTTTGATTCCTCACCAACAGGCAGCACAATAAGGTTTACATCATAACCAAACTCAACGAGCTTTTTCCTGAAATCATATCCGTAAATTTCAGCCACGGTTTCATCTGTAAAAACAAAAATTGGAGAAGACGCAGACTGATCTCTTATTATCTGAAGTTTAGAGGGATCTTTCACAAATCCACGCCCCACCACAATATCCGTTTTGACAGGTGTATCAATAATGTAATCAAAAGTTGTAAAAGATTCACTGTTTGAAGGGTAGACAGGTCTGTTAACAACTGCCTCCCGACGTATTTTTCTTAAACGCATCTCACAGTGAACAAGAGCTGAGGGGGTGTCAATATCATCAAACACAGCCGAAGTTTCAACAGCAAGGAGATTGCTGCTCTCAATAATATTTTGAAGAGCTTCGCTCCACTCTAATGCATCTTTGCCATTTTCTTTTACAGGCAACAGTTTAAATATTGAGGGTTTTAAAATAAAAACCCCCATATCAACACCATTGGCACAATCAATACCCCGCCCAAGTTTTGTTATGACGCCTTTATCATGACAGACTTTTACTGCAGATTCATAATCGTAAATGGCCTCGATATTTTTTGTAACAAACAGAGCCCCGTCACCAACTTCAAGTTTTGAAGAGACAGCCTCAACAATCAGCTCATCATCAAAAACATGATCTCCCATTACAAGTAAAAATGGATCCATCTCATTAAAATTTAAAATAGATTCTTCAGCAGCGGCAACAGAAGATGCAAGCCCGGCACTCCACTGACTGTTTTCAACGACCTGTACACCTTTAGAAATATGAGGATGCCTGAAGAGTTTCTGCTCGATCTTTTCAGACTCAAACCCGCTTACAACCACAATATTTTCAACACCAGCAGATTTTAACTGCCTGATAAGTCTAAACAGAATAGGCTGTCCATCAACATCCACAAGTGACTTGGGAGTCCCTGGCCTATCCAGGCGAAGTCCTCGTCCGGCAGCTGTAATTAACGCAGTTTTAATCATAAAAAAGACCTCCATTTAATAAAAAACAACTAATAAAAAATATGTTGTTAATTAAGCATATTTTTTACTTTTTAACACTTTACGTACACCAATAACAAGCAGAACAATTGCTAATATAAAAAGAACTGAGGCTATAAAAGCTCGTAAAAGTGAGCTGTTATCACCTGTTAAGTTATTTTTAACAATAAACACCAGAGCCGTCAGGGTTACAGTGTACATAAATATCATGGGAAGAAGAAGAAAATAGACGTGTCCTTTGTGGTTTGCTTTAAAAAAGAGATATCCCGCAAGCAGGGCAAGGGCAGCCAGCATCTGATTTGCGGCTCCAAACAGGGGCCAGATCTCTTTCCAGTATCCTGAAAAGGCCAGGCCTCCGCCGGCTATCACAGCAATAGATGTTGCAACATATTTATTTGAAAGCAGCTTATGTCCGTCAAAGAGCTCCTGCCACGAAAAACGGGCAAGTCTTGTTGCTGTATCAAGGGATGTTAATGCAAATGCGCTTATTGCCAAAAGCGCAAAAGTGGACAGATACACTACAGGAATACCAATTGCAGTGCCAAATGTGGCTATCCCCGATGAAAAGATGGCAATGGGACCTTTTTCGTTTAGTAATGTGAGATAATCACTTTTGGCAAGATAGACTGCCGTAATAAGCGCTATGACCGCAAGCAGAGACTCCACCAGCATACTTCCATATGCAACAGGCAGTGCGTCACTCTCTTTATCAAGCTGCTTTGAACTTGTTCCCGACGATACAATAGAGTGAAAACCGGATATTGCCCCGCATGCAATAGTTACAAACAAAAAGGGAAAAATTGATCCGATATGCTCATTGGAAAACCCTGTAAAGGCTTCAAACTCAATATGTGGATTGTAAAAAATAATACTGACAAAGGCGATTATCATAATTGCATACAGCAAAAATGAACTCAAATAATCCCTTGGCTGAAGAAGAATCCATACGGGCAGAACAGAGGCCAGAAAAATGTATCCGAAAATAAGCATCATCCAGATATTTAATGATAAATTGACAGGAAAAAGATTGCAGAGATAGACCCCAGCCCCGAGAAAAATAACACCAAGAATTGTAAGGGAACGAAAACTGAGAATATTTTTAAACAGTAAAAGGCCAAAGACAACAGCCAGCAAAATAAAATAGATACTTGCAGATGCGCTCTCTCCGGATTTATTAAATGTTTGAGCAACTACAAATGCAAAGACTGCAATTATCA
>JAFGVO010000361.1 GCA_016937935.1 Deltaproteobacteria bacterium
AAACTGCTGATCAGATAATTGAAAAAGTTGGCCGAGCGAGACTGTCTCTGGATAATGCCCCAACAGGATGAATCACTACACTAGATCATCAATGATATTTTCTATATCTGATGGTTTGAAAACGTTGTCTGGAATAGGGATTCGGGTCAGCCACGGTATGGTATCTTCTGTCTGTGTAGAATTGCCATCGTCTGAGGTACAACTGATTGCAAATAAAAAAACACCTATAAACAAGAAACACTTTTTTACTGAACGACTCATTATTGCCTCCATATTTGTGGTGAAAAAGTAATTCTACTTAATGTATCACTAAAATGTATTGTAGCAACAATGTTAATATATATGGTGAAAGTAATAATAAAGGAGAGACTCCCTACTTTAACTTTAATGTAACTATTGCAATTAACTTCCTCTAACCTCTGAAATATTTTGCACTTGCTGTTTTGATACTTATATTCTTAATTGAATCATTTATGTTTATATCTTTTTTATGGATATAGTTGATTTTTTATAGGTTAGGTAAAAGGTGTGTAATGGAAAATATTTTTTATGAGTTTAAAGCTGATTCTATATCCGGGGAAGAAATATCAATGTCGGATTTTAAGGGTAAAGTTGTTGTTGTTGTAAATACAGCCAGCAAGTGCGGGTTGACTCCTCAATATGAGGGACTTGAAACTCTTTATCGTAAATATAAAGATAGAGGTCTCGTTGTATTGGGGTTCCCCTGTAACCAGTTTTTAAATCAGGAGCCTGGTGACGAAAAACTGATTGCGGAGTTTTGTGTAATAAATTTTGGGGTAACGTTTCCCATGTTTTCCAAGATTGATGTAAACGGTAAAAACGCCCATCCTCTGTATAAATATTTAAAAAAAACTCTTAAAGGAACCGTAGGAACTGCCATAAAGTGGAACTTTACAAAGTTTCTGATAGGAAAAGACGGAACACCAATCAAACGTTTTTCACCAACCACAACTCCGGACAAGCTTGAAGAAGATATTGAAAAAGCTCTTTCGTTATAAAGTTAAATACTCAAATTTTTTACAATAGTGACGAGTTGTCTGATGGGGAACTGTTTGCGGGGTTTAATCTGCTTCTGATTTTTGACAGCAGGCCGTGAACTCCGTCCCTTCTTATTATTTTATTGAAGGTGCCCCGGTAGTTTCGGGATAAGAGTACATCGCCAAGAGTGAAATCCATAATCTGTTTTGTTCCTGTTTTAAAATGGAGAGTCACCCTGTTATTATCTTTGCCGTTATTGCAGCTTACATTGATCATTGTATCTTTTTTTAGTGATTGAATATTATAGTCTTTGCAAGTGAAGTCTGTTTTATCAATGATGGCAACTATTTTAATTAATAGAAGCTGATGAAAGTTTTTTGAAAATTCTGACAGTTCAGTTTTTGAAAATTTATTTTTTGTATCCGCAAGAATCAGTTTTTCAAATTCGGTGTAATTAAAATCAATTTCAAAGCGCTCTTTTAATTTGATGTTTCGTTTTTGTTTGTCGGATATGTCCAGGATTCCTGCAATGCGTTTAACAATCTGTTTTGTTGTTAATGTGTAATTATGGGTAGAAGCAAGAGTGCCGGAACCTGTAAAAAGAAGAAGCAATAAGCACATAACTGCAGACAACTTTGTTAAAAACCTGGTAGTGGATCCTTTAAACATTTTCAAATATCAATTCCTTTATCTATTTGAATGAAAATCTGCTCACCGCTGTTTTCCATGTCTTCATCTTTGTTTCCAAAGTCGGTTTCATCAATGTCAAAATCAAACTCAGGGATAATATCTTTTAAAAGATCTTTATAAAAAACTTCAACCGCTTCGATATATACATATTCATCAGTACCATCAATTTCAGTTTCGCAGACAACCGGGTCAGCATCAATTTTGGAAGGATCCGGCGGATTATCAAAAAGTGCTTTTAAGTTTAATTTTACAGGTGGGGCTGTATACGGAACATCAATAACCCCGTCGGTCAGGGATGAAAGAGCTGCCGTTGCATATTCCATAAGAACATCATCCCCTTTGTAAGTATCTTTGTTTGTGGCAAAGATTCCAATATCTTCTTTCAGCTCCAGGGCTTTTATAACTAATTTCAAAGCAGTTTTAAGACTCTCTTTTGCTTCGCTCATGTGATTGTCAGTTTTAAGCGAACCTATATAAGTATTAATCTCTTCACACAGTTCAGTGTTGGTCATGTTCTCCATTTTTTTAATATGGAGTGGAACATCATATGAGCCTGCAATAGCAAGAAGTGAATCACCTCCTGATAAGACAGAGGCAAGTGCCAGCATATCTCTTGAAGAGATAGGCATATCTTTAAAACCTGTCAATATTGAAGGATAGGTAAAGACAGGTCCGTTGCCTCCATTTGTTGCCAGTTGAGCGTAGCATGCAGCCAATTGAATGTCATCACGAAGAGGATAGATGTCATTAACAATATTTTTTACAGTGAGTGCAGCAGGTATATTATCAGTGTTTAATCCCTCATCTTTTATGAGTGAGTGGAGACCGGTATAATCAAGAGTACTTGCTTTTATAGCAGTTGCAGATACTGTTCCTGAAAAATATCCATACTCTCTGTCGCTGGACTCATCAGGATAACAGACCATGGGAATATTATTTAGCGCAAGCTCAACATTTTCTCCATTGTCTGAATATTCAACCACTTCTACTGTACCGATTATGTCGCTGCATTCAGAGTAGTTAAAGGATAAATGACACCATGAATAGACCTCGTCTATTTGTCTGTCCACGTAAATATCAAAGTCATCAATAAGTGGATCGGGAATTTCCTGTCCAGTTGCGCAATCCTGCTCAAATGAGATAATATCCCCTTTTTCCCATTCTATGCCCGGTCTAAAATCTATATCAATATCAAGGGATTCGTTTAGGCTGTATGTTTCAGCTCTGATACTGTATTGAATCATCAGCAGGCACAATATCTGAAGAGTCATCAGATACCCCTATTGATATCCCTGTTTCATAATTTGTTTCATGAAAATGGATATTCTCAAAATTATCATCAATTGAAATGCCGGGGCTTGTGAGTTTAAATGACCCGGTTCCGTTGACCTGTTTTCCAATGCGGGCAATTATTCCGTCAGGCCCAAACATATCTTTTGCAGGAAATGGTTCATCTATCCCCAAATCTTTAAGCAGAGATGTTGCTTCATCAGATTCCAATAACATAAATGTTTTTGAAAGTGCGGCTCCTGCGGCGGCCTCTGCACTGTCCCCGCATTTATACTGTTCAAAAGCGTTTTTAAAATCACCTTTAATAAAGTAACTGTTTGCAGCCTCAAGATCAGCTTCACATTTTAAATTAGAACAGACACTCCCCGACTCATTATGCTCACTTATTTTTGAGGTATCATCAGTCTGGTTTGTAACCGCCGAACCTCCGGAACCATTATCAGTACAAGATGTTCCAAGTAAAAAAATAAAAAAAGTTAAAAAGATAAATCTAAAAATAATCATACTGCCTCCATAAGTTATTAACTAAAACCGGACAGATGCCCTAAAGCTTCCAGGTCATAATTTTTATTTGCAATTTGTAGTGAAATTAGATGTTAATTAACTTTTAGTCAAACAAAATATGACAAGCAATCAGGAGGGAGCTTCTTTATTAAAAATATTAGATATGAACTATTCTGTGCTGGATGACTACTACGTTGTCGTTTGGTTCTGCTACTACGGAACTGATTTTTTCCCGGGATGTTCCCATTCCTTCCTGTACCTGTTTTTTTAGGAGGACGCCTCTTGTTCTGATTCCCCCGCAGTCAACTGTTGTCGGCTTTAGATTTACTCCCCGTGCTCTTGCTGCATCGTTGCCTTCGCATAACAGGTTTCCTATGGATTTTAGTATGTTCTGTCTTGCAGCTTTAGGAGCCTCTGTATTACTGGTGTTACTCGCTTCATTTAACTTTGCAAGTTCCTTAAGGCGGCTTTCAATATCTGTTAATGGAGTGGTTGATGCAAGTATCTGCAGGTGCTCGGTACCTGTTACTTTGTCAAGTTCAAAGGTTCCTGTTGCGGTGTCCGGTAAAAGGGTCTCTCTTCCAGGTTCTATCGGGTTTGAAAGGTTGATCTCTTTCATTGGAAAAAGCTGTGATGTCTCTGCCTGACTTGAAAGAAGCAGAAGATAGACGTATGCGGTCTTGCTGGTTTTTATTCTCAGGCGAAACTCATCTCCTGATGTCAGCGGGTCTCCGCTCTGATGTACATGAAACTCTGTTGCATCCTTTGGTTTAACCTCAAGGGCGTACATTATGGATAGCTGTTTTGCCGCAAGGTCAGGAATCGCATTTCCCCAGATAGTGTTTCCTATGATAGCTCTTGTATCATCAGTTGCATCTTTAAGCTCCTGTGAAAGGTCAACGTGAGTTGTTAGCTGCTGTCTGATTTTGTCTTCACTACCTGTCCACTCTGCAGAGTTTATTGCACAGGCGTTGTACTGGCGACACTTTGCTTCAAACCCAACCGCCATCTGCTGTGTTGATTCAGAGATCTGTCCAAGGGCACGCTCTTCATATGATCCGCTAAATCCAAGTCCGATTTTGGGAATCCCAAGATTTGCCGCAATCACCCGTTCTTTAAGACTTGATACTGCATTACAGTCGACTTCAAGACGCTGTGTTCCATCGGGGCAGTCAATTGTTTTTCCTCCGGTACCTTTAATATCCATAATCGGACCGCATGATATTGTTAAAAGGGTACTCGTGATAAATAGTAAAGTTTTTAAATTCATTGTGTTTCCTTATTTCTGCTATCTTGTTACAACAGCAAAATCAGCTATTGTGTTTGGCTTTGCAGTGGCAGGGGTCTGTCTGCCGTCTGTGAGTTCTTTTACACGTTCTGAAATGTAAAGGTCAAGCATGTTAACAGTTATCAGGTTGCCGTGGTAGGCTGCCTTTCCGGTCATTCCCTCAATTAAAGCTTTAGTGAATGCACCGTTGTTCCATGAGTCTTTTTCGAGACTGACCTGCCGACCCGTAGATGATGCAAATACCACTACACCGTTTTCTGCGCTTGAGAGCTGATTGATAATTATGTTATTGTCTGCTGCTGTTCTTCTACTCCCCAATACATTTCCGCTATGGCATGTGTCCACAAAAAAAAGAGCCTTGCCCGCAATGTTGGATACTGTTGTTCTAATATCATTGTAGGTGACTCCTGTTCGTTTAAGTCGTTCCAGATCCGCATCCTGAGGAAGATAGTAGTAGTCTCCGTAGTCATCGTTAAGTCCGTGTCCCGCAAGGAATACCATTGCAACATCTTTAGGGGTAGTCTTCTTCAAAATCCAATCTAGCCCATCCAGAATATTATCTTTAAGGGCGGTATTATCTATGAGGGTTTTAACTGATACTTCACCGTACAAACCCCCTTTCTGATTTTTAACAGTGTTTGTAAAGTCTGAGGCATCTTTTGCCGCAAAGGCCAGTTCAAGGGAGGGGTCTGTGTAGTGACTTACACCAATTGCCAGAACGTAAAGATTGGGTCTGGTTACGTATTCGATCTCTTTTCCCTGCCAGTAAAGCTGCAGGGAGGCAGGTTCACTGGATGAATATCTGTTTTGTGCCACAAGGGAAATAACGCAGTCCTTTTCGGGAACCTCAATTTCAACCTGCCCTGAGCTGTTTTTTGTACGAAGTATGACTCCTCTGTTTCCAAGAGGACGACCATCAATGAAGGCTTTAATTGCCGTTACTTTTTCACCCGAAGGGGTTCGTACCGTGTAATTGATCGTCACTTTTTCTGTTTTTATTTTTGATCCGTTTTCTGGAGAGTTTATTTCAATTACAGGGGGGAGCATCTGTGCAACTGTGAGGGCTTCCTGTTTAGACGTAATCTCTTTGTTTGCAAAATCAACAGCCTGTTTAACATCGTTTTGTTCAATTACTCTGGTAATAACATCGGGGCGGTAAAACTGTTCCGCAAATTTTGAGAGAGGAAAAAAATCTGCAGCCTTGTCAAGTCCGTTGTTAATGTGCCATCCCGCAAGTCTATCAGCACCAGGTGCTGCATCGTAGTACCCGTCAGGGGTCCAGATTACCCAGCGTTTACCGTCTGGATGAACAAACAGACTTAAAAGCACAGCTCCGTCGCTCATTCGATACCATCTTATTTCTCCATTACCGTGGGCTGCTACAACAGTTTTTCCATCTCCCGAAATTTTAACTCCATAGGTTTCACCAGGTACATCTGTCCTCCATAAAATGGTGCCATCTTTTGAAACCTTGTTAATGGACCATATTGCACCAAAAACAGCATTCCCCTCTCTGTCCACATCAACAGATCTGTTCAGCTCATAAGGTTTAAGAAAGGGGACTTTTATTCCATTTACCTTTGGGGCATATGAAAGGTGCCACTCTGTTACACTTGTAATTTTATTATTGTCTTTAAATGTTTCAAACACCCCCTCTTTTTTTCTAAGCTGACGCTCAGTCATATCAAATTGCAAATGGGTTCCGCCAGACGGTTTGAACGTAATGTTTTTGCCGTCATTGTTAACAGACAGATGGTCAAGTAGATCTTTGTTTGAAAATTCAAAGGAGTCTCCAATATTGTAAAAAATACCCTGACCTGTTTGTGTAAATCTTCCAAAGTCCGGGACAGCTCCACTTACAATCAGAGTGCCGTCATTTAGAGGGAGAAGATCAGATATAGTGTTTTCACTGCCGGGAAAGTCATAGTAACGCCCTTGTCCCTCCTGTTCCCATTTGCGAACTACCGTGTACCATTTTTCTCCAGCCTGTTTTTCATAGCTGCCCCCCGCATAAAGATAGCGGCAGTCAGAGCTGAACGCCACCTGTTCAAAATTACTGTTTCGGAGAGTTCCTTCCACATTTGGTTTATATAGCTTTTTAAGGGAGTAGCCGTCCACAACTTCCACTTCAGGTTCATCGGCAAATGCCACCGCAAGTTTTTTCCCGTCTGGACTAAAGGCCACAGAAAATGGTTCTTTATCAGGAAAATGAACTTTGTTAATAAAATTAAGGTTTGCATCATACAGGCGAACATATCCGTCGGTGCAGGCTGTGGCAAAACGATTCTGATAGTCAAAGGCTATACTGTACACGCTGCTGCCGTAGTCTGTGTGGGCGTAGCTTTTTCCTGTTACAATTTTGCTGTCATTATTCTTAATGTCTACGGCGTAAATTTTTATTCCCTTGTGTTCACCAAAACCTGCTGCCAGAATCTTGCCGTCAGGGGAGAAAGCAAGAGTTTTTACAACTGTCTCAACCCCGATAATCCTCTGTTTCATTTTTCCGGTTTTTGTATCAAAAAGGTAGATGTTTCCATCTCTTCCACTCTTGCTTGTCCAGCCTCCAAGTGCTGCAGTGCTGCCATCGGGGGATATTGTGCAAGAAAAAAGGCGCCCATTATTTCCCTGTTCCACAGGCGGCCTCAGAGTTGTGATTACTCTACCTGTTTCAAGATTCCATATTTTTGCAGTTTTGTCATTGCTGCATGAAATTACTGTTTTGTTATCCCTGTCAGTTTCAACCTGAACAATTGAACCCAGGTGCATGGTGCCGTCCACCCGCAGCATTGGTTCTTTTAAAATATGCATCTCGCTGTTTGAACCGTTTTCAACAAGAACTTGAGGGGGGATTTTTTGTTGAACCGGACTCTCTTTACTCCCGCTGAAGTCACATACGGATGGCGGGGTATCATCTTTGTCGGAATCTTCTGTTTTATCGGTTTTATTTTTTAAGGTGACTTTTCCGGTGACTTTTCCGGAAATTTTACCTGAACCGGAGTATGCTGAATTAAATTCACTCTTCCATGTTCCATCCCATTCACTGTTCCATGTTTCATTCCATGTTCCCCAGCCAAGGGCCCAGGATGATGATATTTTGCCATTTGAGTTATAGTTGCCATTAAAACCTGTAGAATAATTGCTATTAGTTTTAAATGATGCATCGAAACTTTTTTCCATACTGATGTTTATGTCTGACACTAACCGGGTGCTCCATGAATTACTCCATGAACTGTCAAAAGAACCTTTCCAGTTTCCGGCGGTACCTAAACCGATTGTAGATTTCCAGCTGGAGGTTGCACTTTTTTTGCCGGAGATGTTAGCTCTGCCGTTTGTTGAACCTGTGGAATTGGCACTTCCTGAACTTTTGATTGCTCCATTGGCAGAACCGGACAATGAGGTTTTACCCCTAAGAGTTATCTGTCCTGCGGCTTCCCCCGAAACAGTGGCGCGGCATCCGCAAAGGAACAGGGAAAATAAAAACACAACATTAAAAAGTTTCATCAGTATCTCCATCAAAGCCAAAGGCTCTAAAATGTAAAAAATCCGCAGCATAAAACCACGATTAGCTCTTGAGGACAAGAATGAACGATAGTTTTATCAATCAGAAAAAGGATAGACGATAAGCCAGTTGATTTGATTTAAAAATGGGTATTATTATATTAAATTGTATGAATAATATTTTCATAGGCATTTTTAAGATTAAGAAAGTGAGGTAAAAATGAGTTCAGATCAGGATTTTGTTGAATACGTTTCAGGGCAGATTGAAAATGCAGGAG